>DASSBO010000126.1:0-9750 GCA_035698655.1 Streptomyces sp. | reverse complement strand
GCATGTCCTCCACGCTGCGCCCCTCGCGGGCGGCCCGGCGCGCCGACTCCAGCGCCGACTCCGCCTCGGCCAGCCGGGAACGCAGCCGACGGGACTCGCCGTCGGCGGCGGCCTTGTCCGCGGCGGCCGCCGAGCGCACCGACTCCAGCTCGGCGCGCAGCTTGCGCTGGGCCGCCTCGCCGCGCTTGACGTCGCTCTGCGCGCTGCGCAGCCTGCGCTGCACGCCCTCCAGCTCCCGGCGCGTCGCCTCCAGTTCGGAGCGCGCGCGGTCGGCGTCGGCGCGCCCGGAGCTGCGGGCCCGCGTCAGCTGCTCGCGCAGCGAGGCCAGCTCACGCTGCGCCTCCTCGCCGGCCCGTTCGGCCTGCGCCCGGTGCGCCTCCTCCCCGGCGGCGGTGACCAGCTGCGTCCAGGCGGCCGGCCGCAGCACGTAGGCCACGGCCGCCACGTCCACCGGGTCGGCCGCGGCGGGCGGCGCGCCCTGCTCGACCGCTTCGACCAGCTCCGGCAACTGCTCGCGCAGCCTTGTGCCGATCCGCTGCCGGAAGACGGCGTCGGAGGCGAGCGCGGCGGCCATCGCGTTGCCGCCGAACCTGGTGCGGCGCTGCGGGGTGAACCGGGCGTACTGACGCAGCGGCGGGGGAAGTTCGGCGACCGTGAGACCACCCAGGGCGTCACCGGTCAGCGCGACGACCCGGCGGCGCACCTTTTCGGGCAGCGGGCTCCCGAGCGACTCCCGCGACGACTCACCCGCCGCATCGCGCTCCGCGCCTGACTCGTCCGACACCGTTCGCACCCGTCTGTTTCCCGCGCACCGTCTCGATGATCTCACCGGGCACGGCGCGTTCCGCCGCCGGCGGCGCTCCCTGGCGTCCAGATGGAGGTACCGCACCACGTCGGCGACCGTACCGGCGCGCCGGAGCGCTCCATGCCGTCACCCTACGACGTGGCCGTCTCCGCGTGTGTCGTGGCCGCACGGCCGTGGCCGACCCGTCATCATCCACCCCATGTCCGGCTCCGCAATCCGTCTCCTGCGCCGCGCCGCCCGGCTCCGCGGCCGCAGGCCGCCGCGCGTCACCCATCTGCTGATCGCCGCGTGCTGTGTGGTCTTCCTGCTGAGCCCCGCCTCGGGCTTCCTGCCGGGGTACGGGACCGGGCACGGGCTGTACCGCGAACAGGCGGCGTGGTTCCGGCACTGGGGTGTGCTGCCGCACGCACTGTTCAGCGGCACGGCACATGAACTGCTCACGCCGCTGACCGCCCTGTTCCTGCACGGGAACTGGCTGCACCTGCTGGGCAACATGCTGTTCCTCTACGTGTTCGGCGAGATGGTGGAGCGGCGCATGCGACCGCTGCCGTTCCTGCTGTTCTACCTGTGCTCCGGTTACGTGGCCCTGTTCTGCTACGCGGCCGCGCACCCGCACTCGTCGGAGACCCTGGTGGGCGCATCGGGCGCCATCGCGGGTGTGCTCGGCGCCTTCCTGTACCTGTTCCCCAAGGCCCGGGTGACCAGCCTCTTCCCCTTCCTCTTCTTCGTGCCGCTGCGCTTCCCCGCCTGGATGGTGCTGCTGTTCTGGCTGACGCTGCAGTGGCTCGCCGCCCGTGGCGACACCGACGGCCCGGGCGTGGCCTACCTCGCCCACGTCGTCGGCTTCCTGCTCGGCTTCCTCTACGCCTGGTCCCGTTTCCGCCGCACTAGAGTGGAGCGACACCGCAGCCCGGGGGGCGGGCTTGCCCCCGACGAAGGGACCTCACCGTGATCACCTCGATCGTGCTCATCCGGACCAGCACCGACCGCATCCCCGAGATCGCCGAGCAGATCGCCGCGCTCGAGGGTGTCAGCGAGGTGTACTCGGTGACCGGGGCGCACGACCTGATCGCCATGGTGCGGGTGGCCGACCACGACGACCTCGCGGATGTCATCCCCGGCCGCATCAGCAAGGTCCCCGGCGTGCTGGCCACCGAGACGCACATCGCCTTCCGCACCTACTCGCAGCACGACCTCGAGGCGGCGTTCGCCATCGGACTCGACGCCTGATCCCTACCCGGCAGGCCCCGTCAGCCAGTGGGAAAGCGGGCCGCCAGTTCCGCGACGGCGCGCAGCAGGCGTTCGATGTGCTCGTCCTCGGTGCCGACGCCGAAGCTGGCACGTACCGCCCCGAGCTGCGCGCCGCCCGGAGCCGCCGCGCCGCCGCACTCGGCCGGTGTCCGTGCTGCGGCGCCTTGCAGGCGCCGCAGCAGCGGGTGCGCGCAGAAGAGGCCGTCGCGCACCCCGATGCCGTACTCGGCCGACAGGGCGGTCGCCAGCCGTGCGCTGTCCCAGCCGTCGACGACGAACGAGAGCACACCGACCCGCTGCGCCGCCTCGCCGAACAGCGACAGTTCGCGGGCCCGCGGAATCGACCGCAGCCCCGCCCGCAGCCGCTCCAGCAACTGCTCCTCGCGGGCCACCAGGCGTGCGAAGCCGGCCTGCTGCAGCGCACGGCAGGCGGACGCGACGGCGTAGGCGCCCACGACGTTGGGCGAGCCGGCCTCGTGACGCGCGGTGCCGGCATGCCAGTCGGCGTGCACGGTGCCGTCGGTTTGCCGCACGACGCTGCGGCTCGCTCCGCCGCCGGCCAGGTAGGGCTCGGCCCGTTCCAGCCAGTCGGTGCGGCCGGCCAGCACTCCGGCGCCGAAGGGTGCGTAGAGCTTGTGCCCGGAGAACGCCACCCAGTCCACGCCGAGTTCACCGACGTCGACCGGCCGGTGCGGCGCGAGCTGAGCGGCATCCAGCACGATCCGGGCACCCTGCCGGTGGGCGGCACGAGCCAGCTCCCGCACCGGCCAGATCTCCCCGGTGACGTTGGAGGCGCCGGTCACGCACACCAGCTTCGGCCCCTCCGGCACGGCGTGCAGCGCCTCCTCCAGCGCGGCCACGGCGGCCTGCGGGCTCTGCGGGGCGGGCAGCGTGGTCGTCGGGCTCCCGCGCCACGGAAGCAGCGCGGCGTGGTGCTCGGTCTCGAAGACGAACACCCGGGTGCCGCGCGGAAGTGCGGCCGCCAGCAGGTTGAGGGAGTCGGTGGTGGAGCGGGTGAACAGCACCTGGTCGTCCGCCCGGCAGCCCAGGAAGCCGGCGACGGTGGCGCGGGCCTGCTCGTACAGGTCGGTGGACAGCTGGGACAGGTGGCCGGCGCCGCGGTGGACGCTGCCGTAGTAGGGCGCGTAGGCGGCGACGTCGTCCCAGACCTGCTGCAGCACGGGCGCGCTGGCCGCGTAGTCGAGGGCGGCGTAGGGGACGTCACCACCGGCGGCGAGCGGGACGCGCACGTCGCGCCCGAGCACGGGCAGCGGGGCGGCGTCGCAGACGGCGGTGGCGGCAGCAGCGGGTGCCGGAGATGACATGGCGAAGAACTCCCTCGTCGACCAGGGACCCCCTGGTGTGAGGGGTCCGCGCTTGCCGCAGACCCTGCTGACTGCGGCCCGGTCATCACCCGGGGCACCCCGCCACGGACGGAGGGTTGCCGGACAGCGGGCCGGGGCCTTCGTCGCTGTCACTCGTGACCTGTCCGGGAGTATGCCATCCGGCCCGTACCCGTGAGCGGGGCACGGGTACGGGCCGTCGGTCGACAGGCGTTGCTGGCGGCGACCCAGCGGTCGAGAACGGCCTTCGCCGAGCCGGTGTCGAGGGAGGCGGCGGCCTTCGCCATGCCCGCGGCGATCCGGTCGGTCAGCGGTTCGTCGGTCGGCTCCAGGGCGGCCAGCGCGGCGGCCGAGTTGAGCAGGACGGCGTCCCGCACGGGCCCTCGCTCGCCCTCGAACAGCCGCCGGGCGACGTCGGCGTTGTGCGCGGCGTCCGCACCGCGCAGCGCCTCCACGGGCACCAGGTCCAGCCCGACGTCGCGCGGGTCGAAGCTCTGCCGTCGTACGACGCCGTCCCGCACGGCCCACACCGTCGAGGTGGCCGTGGTCGTCAGCTCGTCCAGCCCGTCGTCGCCGCGGAAGACCAGGGCGGAGGAGCCGCGCTCGGCGAGCACGCCGGCCAGCAGCGGCGCCATCCGGGCGTCGGCGACGCCCGTCGCCTGTGCGCGCACCCGCGCCGGGTTGGTGAGCGGGCCGAGGAAGTTGAACGGCGTCGGAACGCCCAGCTGGCTGCGGGCGTTGGCGACGTGCCGCAGGGACGGGTGGAACTTCACGGCGAAGCAGAAGGTGATGCCTGCCTCGGAGGCGACCTCCGCGACCCGGCGGGGCGTCAGCTCCAGGTTCACGCCGAGCTTCTCGAGGACGTCGGAGGCGCCGCTGGCCGACGAGGAGGCCCGGTTGCCGTGCTTGACCACGGTGGCGCCGGTGCCGGCCACCACGACGGCGGACATCGTGGAGATGTTGACGGTCCGGGCCCGGTCGCCCCCGGTGCCGACGATGTCGACCGTGGGGCCGGGGACCTCGATCGTCTTCGCGTGCTCGTACATCGTGCGGACCAGGCCGGAGATCTCCTCGACCGTCTCGCCCTTGGCGCGCAGCGCGACGGCGAAGCCGGCGATCTGCACGTCGGTGGCCTCACCCCGCATGATGCGGTCCATCGCCCAGGCGGTGGCGTCCGCGCTCAGGTCCTCACCCGCGATCAGGCTGCTCAGCACGTCCGGCCACGAGCGGGCCGCCGCGGTGTCGCCTCCGGCGGGGGTCACAGCGCTCATGGTCACTCCAGGGGCTCGTACGGATTCGGGGGGCGTGCGCGGGCACGGCCGGCCGCCAGCCTATCCGCGGCCGGCGCCCGAGGCGGCGATCGGCCACGGTTCGGACGGCCGCCACGCACCCGGACGCGGCCGGGCCCCGGCCTCCCCGAAGGGAGACCGGGGCCCGGCCGGGCGACACGGCAGCGGGTCAGTGGTGACCGTGGCTGCTGGTGATCTCCTTGTACTCCTCGACCGACGGCTTGGGGATCTGCGCCTCCTCGCCGAAGTAGCTCTTGGAGAGCTTCGCGCGCAGCTTCTGGCCGCGGCCGATCTTGCGGCGCACACCGTTCTCGTCGACCTCCGGGCCGAGCTCGAGCGGCTCGTACTGGTGGTGCGCGGTGAGGGTGTGCAGCTGCTCCTGGGAGAGCGGCTCGTGGATCTCGATGAACTCACCGTGCGGCAGCCGCTTGATGATGCCGGACTCGCGCCCGTGCAGCACCTTCTCCTTGTCCTTGCGCTGCAGACCCAGGCAGATCCGCTTGGTGACGACGTAGGTCGCCACCGGGACCACGAAGAAGCCGATGCGCACGAACCAGGTGATCGCGTTCAGCGACAGGTCGAAGTGCGTCGCCCAGATGTCGTTGCCGCCGCCGATCAGCAGCACGAAGTACCAGGCGATCCACGCGGCGCCGAACGCGGTGCGCGAGGGCGCGTTCCGCGGCCGGTCCAGGATGTGGTGCTCGCTCTTGTCGCCGGTGATCCAGGATTCGATGAACGGATAGACCGCGATCGCCACCAGGACCAGCGGGAAGATGATCAGCGGGATGAACACGCCCAGCACGAGCGTGTGACCCCAGAAGTCGACCTCCCAGCCCGGCATGAAGCGGATCAGTCCCTCGGAGAAGCCCATGTACCAGTCGGGCTGTGCGCCGGTGGAGACCTGGTCGGGGATGTACGGGCCGATCGCCCAGATCGGGTTGATCGTGACCGTCGCGGAGATGGCGGTGATCACACCGGTGACCAGGAAGAAGAACCCGCCGGCCTTCGCCATGTACACCGGCATCAGCGGCATGCCGACGACGTTCTTGTTCGTCCGGCCGGGACCGGCGAACTGGGTGTGCTTGTGGTAGAAGACCAGGATCAGGTGCGCCACCAGCAGACCCAGCATGATGCCGGGCAGCAGCAGGATGTGGATCGAGTAGAACCGCGCGACGATGTCGTGTCCGGGGAACTCGCCGCCGAACAGGAACATCGACAGGTAGGTGCCGACCACGGGCACCGACAGGATGGCGCCCTCCATGAAGCGGACACCGGTGCCGGACAGCAGGTCGTCGGGCAGCGAGTAGCCGGTGAAGCCGGTGAACATGCCCAGGACGAACAGCAGGAAGCCGAACAGCCAGTTGACCTCACGCGGCTTGCGGAACGCGCCGGTGAAGAACACCCGCATCATGTGCAGGAACATCGCCGCCAGGAAGATCAGCGCGCCCCAGTGGTGGATCTGCCGGACCAGCAGACCGCCGCGGACGTCGAAGCTGATGTCCAGCGTCGAGGCGAAGGCCTCACTCACCCGGACGCCCTGCATCGGGACGTAGGCCCCGTGGTACTCCACCTCCTGCATGCTGGGGTGGAAGAACAGCGTCAGGTAGACGCCGGTCAGGATGATGATGATGAAGCTGTAGAGGCAGACCTCGCCCAGCATGAAGGACCAGTGGTCCGGGAAGATCTTCCGCAGGTTGGCCTTCGCGAGGCTGTAGATGCCCAGCCGGCCGTCGGCCCAGTCGGCGATCCGCTCGCCGCCCGGCGCCTTCCGCTGGCGCGGGACGCTCGTCGTCTCAGTGCTCATGACTGCTTTGCCTCCGCATCTCCACGCTCCCAGAAGGCGGGGCCGACGGGAACCGTGAAGTCGTCTGCGGCTTCGAGGTAGCCGTCCTTGTTGACGGTGATCTGCAGCTGCGGCAGCGGGTGGCCGGCCGGGCCGAACAGCACGCGCGCGCCGTCGGCGAGGTCGAACGTCGACTGGTGGCAGGGGCACAGCACGTGGTGCGTCTGCTGCTCGTACAGGCTGACCGGGCAGCCGACGTGGGTGCAGATCTTGGAGTAGGCGAGGACGCCCTCGTAACCCCAGTCCCGGGTCCGCTTGTCCTTGATGTCCTTGGGCTCGATCCGCACCAGCATCAGCGCGGACTTGGCGATCTCGACGTTGTAGTCCTCGTCGGTCTCCTCCAGGCCCTCGGGCTTGGCGAAGGTCAGCGAGCCGACCAGGATGTCCTCGGGCTTCAGCGGCTCGCCCGTGTTCTGACTGACCAGCAGCTTGCCCTTGGACCAGGCGGTGTGCCGCAGCTTGGTGCCCGGCATCGGGCCCAGGTCGCGCAGCAGGAACACGGCGGAGAGCGGCAGGATCGCCAGCGCACCGAACATCGTGTTCCGGATGAGCTTGCGACGGCCGAACGCCGACTCCTTGGCGCCCAGCTTGAAGTCCGCCATCACCTTGGCGCGGACCTCGGGCTCCGCCTCGATCGGGTGCCGCTCGTCGGTGACCTCCACGTCGGACATCAGGGTGCGCGCCCAGTGGACGGCGCCCGCGCCGATGCAGAAGAGGGCCAGACCCAGGGTCAGACCCAGGGCGAAGTTCAGGGCACTGATGTGCCCGAACGGCCACACGTAGATGATCTTGTCGATGTCGATGGCCACATAGGCGGCCATGAAACCGATCGTCGCCAGCATCGACACCGTGAAGAGCAGGGCGACGGTGCGCTCGGAACGCTTGGCCGCCCGCTCCTCGATGTCCTGCTTGCGGTGCTCGTGCGGCGGCAGGCCCGGGTCCGCGAACGGGTTCTCCGCCCGCTGGGCGGCTTCGCCGTGCACCCGGTCCCGCTCAGTGGGCAGGTTGTCGTCTGACACGTTCTCGTGGGATCCGCTCTCGCTACTCATGACTTCTTGGCCTTTGCGGTCCGCGCGGCCACCCAGACCGCGATGGCGACCATCGCACCGAGACCGGCCACCCAGGCGAAGAGACCCTCGGGCACGGGGCCCAGGCCGCCGAGGTCGAAGCCGCCAGGGCTGACGGAGTCATCGCTGTTGACCGTCTTCAGGTACGCGATGATGTCCTTCTTGTCCTTCTGGGTCACCACGGTGTCCGGGAAGGACGGCATGTTCTGCGGCCCGGTCGCCATGGCCTCGTACATGTGCTTGGGCGACACGTCGCTCAGGCTCGGGGCGTACTTGCCGTGGGTCAGGGCGCCGCCCCGGCCCGTGAAGTTGTGGCACTGCGCGCAGTTGGTGCGGAACAGCTCGCCGCCGTGCGCGATGTCCGCGCCGGCCGGGGAGTACTGGTCCTTGGTGGGGATGGCGGGACCGCCGCCCAGCGAGGCGATGTACGCCGCGAGCTGGTCGATCTCCTTCTGGCTGTACGACTTCGGCTTCGAGGGGATCTGGGCGCCGGGCTGCTGAGCCGGCATGCGTCCCGTTCCGACCTGGAAGTCGACCGCGGCCGAGCCGACGCCTACCAGGCTCGGCCCGTCGCTGGTGCCCTGGCCGCCCTTGCCGTGGCAACTGGAGCAGCCGACGTCGTAGAGCTTCTTGCCCTCTTCGATGGCAAGTGACTTGGACGACGACTGAGCGGCCTTCGCCTCACCCGCAGGAGCGAATGCGGCGTACAGCCCCCCGGTGGCCGCCAGCGCGAAGAGTAGGACGACGAGCGCCGCCAGCGGATGGCGCCGTCGTGCGGAGAGCTTTTTCACGGATTACCCCGAAGTCAGGTCTGCTGCGTCGATGCGTGTGGCTGCTGCGTCTGCGGAGGACCCAGCCGCCGGATCACTTGATCAGGTAGATCGTGGAGAAGAGGCCGATCCAGACGACATCGACGAAGTGCCAGTAGTAGGACACGACGATGGCGGCAGTGGCCTGCTGGTGGGTGAACCTCTTGGCCGCGTACGTCCGGCCCAGGAAGAAGAGGAAGGCCATCAGACCGCCGAGCACATGAAGCCCGTGGAAGCCGGTGGTCAGATAGAACACCGATCCGTAGGGGCCGGACGACAGCGAGATGCCGTCGTCCCTGACCAGTCCCGTGTACTCGAAGATCTGGCCGCCGATGAAGATCGCACCCATCACGAAGGTCACGATGAACCAGCCGCGGAGCTTCTTCACATCCCCGCGCTCGGCCGCGAACACGCCGAGCTGGCAGGTGAGGGAGGAGAGCACCAGGATCGTGGTGTTGGTCGCCGCGAACGGAACGTTCAGCGCCTCGGCGTGATCCTTCCAGAACTCGGGACCCGTCACGGATCGCAGGGTGAAGTACATCGCGAACAGGCCCGCGAAGAACATCAGCTCGGAACTCAGCCAGATGATGGTTCCGACGCTGGTGAGGTTCGGTCGGCTCACCGACGGGTGCGCGTGCCCGGTTTCTACTGCTGTTGCTGTCGCCACGACCGACATTATGTCGGTCGCTTATCCCGGGTTCACTTCGGGGGGTGGTGTTCGGTGTGTCAGCCCGCGCGAGTCCAGCTCACAGCGGGTGCCACTCCGCGGTTCACAAGCGGTCCCCCGGCGGGCGGTTCGGGAGTAGCATCCGCGCAGGGCTCCACGCACACCCGATCCCGATGCGGAGGAACGATGCAGCAGCCGACCGCCACGGTGCTGGTCTACAGCGACAACGCCGACACCCGCGCGCAGGTGCGGCTCGCCGCCGGGCGGCGCCCGGCCGCGGACGTCCCCTCCGTGAACTACGTCGAGTGCGCCACCCTCCCGGCCGTGCTCTCCGCCCTGGAGGACACGCACATCGACGTGTGCGTGCTGGACGGCGAGTCCGCGCCCGCCGGCGGCATGGGCGTGTGCCGCCAGATCAAGGACGAGATCTTCCGCTGCCCGCCGGTCCTGCTGCTGATCGGGCGGCCGCAGGACGCCTGGCTGGCCACCTGGAGCCGTGCCGAGGCGGCCGTGGCGCACCCGGTGGACCCGGCGGCTCTGGCGGACGCCCTGGCCGGTCTGCTGCGCGGCCGCGACGGCCACGGCGCACACCGCGCGGGGGCCGCCTGACGGCCTGCGCCAGGCGGCCCCCGGCGTGTCGCGGCTGGTCCGAACGGGTCACAGCCGCGGACGCAGG
>DASSBO010000125.1:0-7674 GCA_035698655.1 Streptomyces sp. | reverse complement strand
GTCGGCAAGACCGAGCTGGCCAAGGCGCTCGCGGACTTCCTCTTCGACGACGAGCGGGCCATGGTCCGCATCGACATGAGCGAGTACGGCGAGAAGCACTCGGTGGCCCGCCTGGTCGGCGCCCCGCCCGGCTACGTCGGCTACGAGGAGGGCGGCCAGCTCACCGAGGCGGTGCGGCGGCGTCCGTACAGCGTGGTGCTGCTGGACGAGGTGGAGAAGGCGCCCCACGACGTCTTCGACGTGCTGCTGCAGGTCCTGGACGACGGCCGGCTCACAGACGGACAGGGCCGGACGGTGGACTTCCGCAACACCATCCTCATCCTCACCTCCAACCTCGGCAGCCAGCACCTGATGGATCCGTCCCCTACCTCCGGCGGGGAGACCCCAGAGTCGGCCTTGGATGGACAGCGGGAGAAGGTCCTGGCCACCGTTCGCTCGGTCTTCCGCCCGGAGTTCCTCAACCGGCTGGACGACATCGTCGTCTTCTCCGCGCTCAGCCAGGACGAGCTCGCGAAGGTCGCCGAGCTGCAGATCGACTCCCTGCGCAGGCGGCTGGAGGACCGGCGGCTCACCCTGGACGTCACTCCCGGCGCGCTGGCCTGGCTGGCTGCCGAGGGCAACGACCCGGCGTACGGCGCCCGGCCGCTGCGCCGGCTGATCCAGACGGCGATCGGCGACCAGCTCGCCCGGGAGCTGCTGGCCGGGGAGGTGCGGGACGGCGACACGGTCCGCGTCGACCGTGCCGACGGCGCCGAGGGCCTCGCCGTCAGCGCCGCCAGAGGCTGACTCCGCCCCACGCCGGGCCGGTCGTCACTTGCCAGGACCGGCCCGTCGTGAGGGAGACTGGCGGTATTCCGTACGAAGGGAAGTCCACGGTGAGCATCGACCCGTCCTCGATTCCGAATTTCGGGGGCCAGCAGCCCGAACCGCAGGGGAACGGCCCGGCCGGTCCTGTCGTACCCGACCAGGACCTGGTCAAGCAGCTCCTCGACCAGATGGAGCTGAAGTACGTCGTCGATGACGAGGGCGACCTCGCGGCGCCCTGGGAGGAGTTCCGCACGTACTTCATGTTCCGTGGAGAGGCGGAACAGCAGGTCTTCTCGGTCCGCACGTTCTACGACCGGCCGCATCCGATCGAGGACAAGCCCAAGCTCCTCGAGCAGATCGACGACTGGAACCGGCGGACGCTGTGGCCGAAGATCTACAGCCACACCCACGACGACGGCACCGTCCGTCTCATCGGTGAGGCCCAGATGATGATCGGTACCGGCGTCGCCCTGGAGCACTTCGTCTCCAGCACGGTCAGCTGGGTCCGCGCCTCGATCGAGTTCGACAAGTGGCTCGTGGACCAGCTCGGCCTCACCAAGGACGCCGAGTCCGGTGAGTCCGGCGGGGAGAACCCCGGCTCCGCCGAGAGCTGATCACCACTCGTCACGAAGGCGCCCCCTTCAGCCGCGCAGCGGCCTCCGCCAGCACCTCCTGCTTCTTGCAGAAGGCGAAGCGGATGAAGGGGGCGCCTTCCGCGTGGTGGTCGTAGAAGACCTGCGTCGGGACGGCCACCACGCCGCAGCGCTCCGGCAGCGCCAGGCAGAAGTCGATGCCGTCGGTCTTCTCGTCCTCGCCGTGGGTGCGCAGGTACGGGCGGATGTCGGCGGTGACGAAGTAGGTGCCCGACGGGCGCATCACGCCGAACCCGGCGTCGGCCAGGCCCTGCGACAGCAGATCCCGCTTGGCGCGCAGGTCCTCGCGCAGGCCCGTGAAGTAGCCGTCGGGGAGCCGCAGCGCCTCGGCGACGGCGTACTGGAAGGGCCCCGCCGAGACGTAGGTGAGGAACTGCTTGGCGGTGCGGACGGCTCCGACCAGCTCCGGAGTGGAGGTCACCCAGCCGACCTTCCAGCCGGTGAAGGAGAAGGTCTTGCCGGCCGAGGAGATCGTCACCGTCCGCTCCCGCATGCCCGGGAAGGACGCGAGCGGCAGGTGCGCGACGTCGGGGCCGCCGAAGACGATGTGCTCGTAGACCTCGTCGGTGACGGCCAGCAGGTCCCGTTCGCAGCACAGCTCGGCGACGGCGGTCAGCTCCGCGCGGCTGAGCACGGTGCCGGTCGGGTTGTGCGGGGTGTTGAGCAGCAGCAGCCGGGTGCGGGGGGTGACGGCGGCGCGCAGTTCGTCCAGGTCGAGGTGGTAGCGCCCGTCGCCGTCCGCCCGCAGGGTGACCGGCACCCGCGTGGCGCCGGCCATCGCGATGTTCGCCGCGTAGGAGTCGTAGTAGGGCTCGAGCGCGATCACCTCGTCGCCGGGCTCCAGCAGGGCCAGCATCGCGGCGGCGACCGCCTCGGTGGCGCCGGCGGTGACCAGCACCTCCGTGTCGGGGTCGACGGCCAGGCCGTGGAAGCGCTGCTGGTGCTCGGCGACGGCCTGCCGCAGCTGCGGGACTCCGGGCCCCGGCGGGTACTGGTTGCCCCGCCCGTCGCGCAGCGCCCGCACGGCCGCCTCGCGGACCTCCTCCGGGCCGTCGGTGTCCGGGAAGCCCTGCCCGAGGTTGATCGCCCCGGTCCGCACGGCCAGCGCCGACATCTCGGCGAAGATCGTGCTGCGGAACTCCTCGAGGCGGCGGTTGAGGAACGGACGCGCGCTGTCGGTGCTCATACCGGCCATCCTCCGGCCATCGGCGCCGCGGCTCAAGGCAGCCTGCTCGGCCGCGCGGTGGTTTGATCTTGAACAAACAGGGTGAACAGGTGATCTGTGGTGTCCCCTAGGGGATGGAAACCAGGAGGAGTTGGACGAAAAACCTGGTCGTCGTGGTGAGTTCCGTGATTCGGTGAGGTGCCTCCCCCCACCCCACTGCGTCTTGCGGAGCCGTTCCATGCTCACCACTCTCAAGACCGCCTACTCCGATACGCGTTCGGGCGATCTGGCCTGGGCGCTGGGGCGCGGGCCCTTGCCCGCGCTGGCGACGCTCGATCTTGCGCTGGACGGCTCGGCCGTGCAGCTGCGGCTGCTGGGCGCCTCCCATCAGGTGCTCGTCGAGGGGCCGCACGGCAGATGCTCGGAGACCGTCGCCTGCATGCCGGGCCGCAGTTCTCCGCTGCCGCTGGGGGTCTCCGAGCGGCTCGGCGACCTGGAGTACGGGTTCGCCGCCCGGGTCGAGACGCTCGCGGCCGGCTCGTTCCGGGCGCGAGCGCAGGAGTTGCTGGCGCTGGTCTGCGACCATCCGCACGGGCTCGCCGGCACCTTCCCGGGCAGCCCCTACGCCTTCACCGCCCTGCTCGCCCAGGCGGAGGAGGGCCAACTGCACTGGCGGACCTGGCACTCCTATCCCCAGGAGGGCCATCTGGTGTGCACCCGGACCCGGTTGGCGGTCGGGCCGCACCGGATCGTGAGCCCGCGGCCGGCGGACCGTGCGCCCGAGGCCGTCTGAACGAACGGAGATCGTCCCTCGAAAGAGCGAGCAACCGCGGGTTTGCGCACTGGATACCGCTCCTGTGGGTGACGGTTTGTGCGGGTGGCGTCACGTACGGTTCGGGGCGTGAACGATCCTCCCGCTCGTCCCGTGCGGCTGCCCGTACCGGTCGGCGTCGGGCGTGGCCTGGTGCTGGTCGCCGTGTTCGCGTGCGCGGCCTGCGGGCTGGTGTACGAACTCGAACTCGTCGCGCTCGCCACCTCCCTGGTGGGCGACTCGGTCACCCAGGCCTCGATCGTGCTCTCCGTCATGGTCTTCGCCATGGGCATCGGCTCGCTGCTGGCGAAACGGATGCGCTGTCACGCCGCCGTCGGCTTCGGCCTGATCGAGGCGCTGCTGGCGCTCGTCGGCGGTGGTTCGGCCGTCGCCCTGTACGCCTCCTTCGCGTGGCTGGGCGCGTCACGGGCCGCGCTGGTGACGTTCTCGCTGGTGATCGGGGTGCTCATCGGCGCGGAGATGCCGCTGCTGATGACACTCATCCAGCGCATCCGCGCGCAGGACCCGGGCGGGGCGCTGGCCGACCTGTTCGCCGCCGACTACGTGGGCGCACTGGTCGGCGGGCTGATGTTCCCCTTCCTGCTGCTGCCGTTCTTCGGGCAGCTGACGGGTGCGCTGCTGACCGGAGTGGTCAACGCCCTGGCCGGCGGCGTGGTCGTGCTCTGGCTCTTCCGCCGCGAGTTGTCGCTGCGCGGTCAGTGGGCGCTGCTGGCCGTCAACGCCGTCGTCGTCGCCCTGCTGGCCGCGGGTGCCGGCTGCGTCGGACCGTTCGAGCAGGCGGCCCGGCAGGCGCTGTACGGGCCGCACGTGCGGGTCGCGGTGCGCACCGACGTGCAGGAGGTCGTGGTGACGGGCTCCGCCGCGGCCGCGGCGTCCGGTGGGGCCGGCGGCGGACGGGCCGCCCGCGGCGGGCAGTTGGGCCTCTTCCTCGACGGCCGCATGCGGACCTGCGCCGCGGACGTCCCCCGTTACCAGAAGGCGCTCGTCGGCCCGGCCATGGACGGCGGGCCGCGCTCGCGCGTGCTGATCGTCGGCGGCGGCGACGGGCTGGCGCTGCACGAGGTGCTCGGCCGCCGGGGCGTGCGGTCGGTGACCGTCGTCGAGCGGGACCGCGGCGTGGTGCGGCTCGCCCGCACCGACCCGGGCCTGACCCGGCTCAACGGGCACGCCTACGCCGACCCGCGCGTCCGGGTCGTCACGGCGGACGCTTTCCAGTGGCTGCGCGCCCGCCCGGCGGACGCGCAGCCGTTCGACGTCGTCGTCTCCGACCTGCCCGAGCCGGCGGGGGCGGCCACGGCGAAGCTGTACTCCCAGGAGTTCTACGGGCTCGCCGCCCGCGCGCTCGCCCCCGACGGGCGCCTGGTGGTGCACGCCGGCTCCGCCGGCGACCGGCCGCACGACTACTGGACGGCCGTGGCGACCATCGGCGCGGCCGGCCTGGCGGCCACGCCGTACGTGGTCGGCGGCCGGACCTGCCCGGACGGCGCCGACGACTGGGGGTTCGTGCTGGCCGGGCACGGCCCGCACGCCCCGCGGGCCGCCGCCCCCTCCCCCCGCGACCGCCCGCCCCTGCCCCCGCCCTCCTCCCTGATGCACCCCCGGTACTAGGCGTGTCTCCAAAGTCCCTCCGGCCGATCGGGGTCCCTATGCGGCGTCCGGATGGGTAGGCTCCGGGACATGGAGCACGAGGTGCACGTTCCGATGTCCGTCGGGCCGGTACGCGCGGCGCTCGCCGAGCAGGCACGCGTCGCGCGCTGCGTTCCCGGTCTGCAGCTCGACGCCGGGCCCGGCCAGGGTGACGGCGGCACGGTCGCCGGCCGGCTGCGGTTCCGCGTCGCCGGCTCCACCATCACCTATCGCGGCACGCTGGACTTCACCCGTACGGACGAGGGCCTGGACGTCGCGGCCGACGCCGCGGAGGCGCGCGGCGACGGCGTGGTCCGGCTCTCGCTGACGGTGCGCCCGGAGCCGGCCGCCGACGGCGAGGACGCCACCCGGCTGGTCTTCACCGGCGAACTGAAGCAGGGCGACGGGCGGATCGCGGACGTCGCCTCCGGCACGGCGACCGCGGCGGCCAAACGCCTGCTGGACCGGTTCGCCGCCGCGCTCGCGGACAGCATCGGCGAGGAGCCGCCGCGCGTCGCCGAGGAGAGCACGGCCGCGGCCGGCCAGACCCCGGACGTCGGGCTCGGCGCGCCCGACGACAACGAGCCGGTCATCCCCAACATCCCCGGGCCCGAGACGGGCGAGGAGGAACCCTCCGAGGGCGAGCGGGACGCCGACGAGCCGACCGGCGTCTTCGCCGCCGAGATCCCGCCGCCGTCCCTCGACCCGCTCAGCGAGGAGGACGGCGAGGATGTGGAGGACGTGCAGGACGAGTCGGCCCCCGCCACGGCGGAGGCGGCCCACGCCCGCCGCACGATGATCGGCCGCAGCGCCGAGGAGGTCGACCACGCGCCGCCGCGCGGCCGCTACGCCCCCGAACCCGCCACCGGCATGGAGGCCGGCGCGGGCCCGCTGCGCTGGGCCGCCCCCGCCGCGGCCGTGGTCGTGGCCGGCGCGGTCGTCATCGCGCGCGCCCTGCGCAAACGGGGCTGACATCCGACGACGCCTCACGCCCCCGGCGCGCCCCGGCGGGACGGCGCGGCGAAGGCGCCCGTCGGCCGTTAGGGTCGCCCTATGACCGATTCACCCGCCCCGACCGACGGCGTGACCCTGCGCGCCGCTGACGCCGAACTCGTCGTCGACCCCGCACGGGGTGCGCGTTTGTCCTCTCTCCGTCTCGGAGGGACCGAGGTGCTGCGTCAGGGCGAGAAGTACGGGGCGTTCGTGATGGCCCCCTGGTGCGGGCGCACCGACCAGGGCCGGTTCCGCAACGGCGGCGAGCTGTACCAACTGCCCGTCGACTCCGGCCCGCACGCCATCCACGGCACCGTGCGCAACGCCAAGTGGCGCACCGTCCGCCACGACGAGCGCTCCGCGGCCTTCGACCACGACCTCACCGACCCGTGGCCGTGGGAGGGCCGGGTGACCCAGTTCGTGGAGCTCGCCGAGGACGGCCGCAGCCTCACGCTCACCCTCGGCGTGGAGTCGGCCGACGAGACGTTCCCCGCCCAGGCCGGCTGGCACCCCTGGTTCCTGCGCAACCTGGGCCGCGGCGGCGAGGACGTCCGCGTCGACTTCGACCCCGAGTGGCAGGAGGAGCGCGGCGCCGATCACCTGCCGACGGGCAACCGCATCGAGCCGCAGCCGGGCCCGTGGGACGACTGCTTCGGCATGCCGCAGGGCGTCGACGTGACGCTGACCTGGCCGGGCGAGCTGGAGTTGAAGGTCACCAGCCGCTCGGAGTGGGTGGTGGTCTACGACGAGCAGCCCGAGGCCGTGTGCGTCGAGCCGCAGTCCGGACCGCCGAACGGCCTCAACACCCGCCCCCGCCTGGTCACCGCCATTGACCCGCTGGAGGTCTCGGCCACCTTCAGCTGGCGGCCACTCGACGGCTGAACGGCTGAACGGCTGGCATAGGCTGGAGCCTCATGAGCAACGCTTCCTCCTCCGACGCGCGCGCCGAGCTGCTGCGGCACATCAAGGACAAGGCCGTCGTGCACGGCCGCGTCACCCTCTCCTCCGGCGCCGAGGCCGACTACTACGTCGACCTGCGCCGCATCACGCTGGACGGCACGGCGGCGCCGCTCGCCGGGCAGGTCATGCTGGACGCCACCGCCCACCTGGACTACGAGGCGGTGGGCGGACTGACCATGGGCGCGGACCCGGTGGCCGCCTCGATGCTGCACGCGGCGGCCGCGCGCGGCCGGAGCCTGGACGCGTTCGTCGTCCGCAAGTCGGGCAAGGCGCACGGCCTGCAGCGCCGCATCGAGGGCCCGGACATCGCCGGCCGGCGGGTGCTGATCGTCGAGGACACCTCCACCACCGGCGGCTCGCCGCTGACCGCCGTCGAGGCGGCGCGGGAGGCCGGTGCCGAGGTGGTGGCCGTGGCGACCATCGTCGAGCGTTCGGCGGCGCCCGCGATGGAGCGGGCCGGGCTGACCTACACCTACGCCTACGACCTGTCCGACCTCGGCCTCAGCTGACCGTTTCACGGGACACCCGGCGCCGCCCGGTAACGGCCGTGAGACGGACGGCCGCCGGCGGCGGTCCGTCTGGAAAGATGGACCCGACGACGACGTCCCCTCGGTCAGGGCCCCACCAACGGAACAGCT
>DASSBO010000124.1:0-5181 GCA_035698655.1 Streptomyces sp. | reverse complement strand
GGTGGCGACCGGGTCCTTGGCCATGCCCTCGAAGCTGCCGTCGCCGGTCTTCGGCACGGCCGAGCAGGCGGAGCCGAAGGGCCCGTCCATGGCCTCCGCCTTCTTCGAGGACTGATCGGTCGGCTTCGAGTCGTCCTTCGCGCTCGCGCTCGGCTTGGAGTCGGCCGAGGAGCCGCTGTCACCGGAGCAGGCCGTCATCGACAGGGGCAGGACGGCGACGGCGGCGACGGCAAGGGCGGTGCGGCGCAGACGGTTGGTGTTCACGAAGGTTCTCCAGTTCTGACGGCGTGTCGTTCCGGAAGGCGGTGCGCGGGCGGCGGTGCCGCCGCGCCCCGGGCCTCCCTCACGACGGGCATTCGGACCGCTCCGTCCGGCGGATTGGTCGTTCACCCGAACTGATGAAGAAGGCGGGGTGTGACGAACATCGCGCCGCCAATCCGCGGAGCGGACGGCTCCGAATGACCGGGTGAAGGGGCATGTGCCCCGGGGCGACGGCACGGAAGGGACGGCATGAGCGAGCAGGTCCGGCGCACGGCGGTGGTCGGCAGCGGAGTGGCGGGGCTGACCGCTGCATACGTGCTGTGCGCGGCGCACGAGGTCACCCTGTACGAGGCGGATACCCGGCTCGGCGGGCACGCCCACACCCACGACGTGCCCTCCGCCGACGGCCGGATGCTCCAGGTCGACTCCGGCTTCATCGTCCACAACCGCCGGACGTATCCGCATCTCCTGCGCCTGTTCCGGGAACTGGACGTGGCGACCCGGGAGACGGAGATGAGCATGTCGGTGCGCTGCGAGGGCTGCGGACTGGAGTACGCCGGAGCGCGGGGCGTGCGCGGCGTCCTCGCCCGCCCCGGCAGCCTGCTGCGGCCCCGGTACCTGCGGATGCTCACCGAGATACCCCGCTTCCACCGCATGGCGCGCCGGCTGCTCGGCCGGGACGCCGCCGGCGGCGACGTGCCACTGGGCGACTTCCTCGCCGCGGGACGCTTCTCGCCCTACTTCGTCTCCCACTTCATGACGCCCCTCGTCTCCGCCGTGTGGTCCTGCGCCGCGGACACCGCGCTGCGGTACCCGGCCCGCTACCTCTTCCGCTTCCTCGACCACCACGGGCTGCTCTCCGTCCAGGGCTCACCGACCTGGCGCACCGTGGCCGGCGGCTCCCGCGAGTACGTCGAGCGGGTCGCCAAACAGCTTCCCGCCGTGCACACCGGGCGCCCGGTCCGCGCGGTGCGGCGGCACCCCGACGGCGTGCAGGTCACCGACGCGTCCGGCGACACCGCCGACTACGACTCCGTGGTGATCGCCACCCACCCCGACCAGGCGCTGCGGCTGCTGGCCGACCCCACCGACGACGAACGCGGCACGCTCGGCGCCTTCCGCTACAGCCGCAACCCCACACTGCTGCACACCGACGACTCGGTGCTGCCGCGCAGCAGCGGCGCCCGCGCCTCCTGGAACTACCTGATGCCCTCCTGCACCGCCCCCGCCGACCGGGTGCAGGTCAGCTACGACATGAACCGGCTGCAGCGGCTGGACGCCCCCGAGCCGCACGTGGTGAGCCTGAACAGCACCGGTCTCGTCGCCGAGGAGAAGGTGCTGGCCCGCATGACCTACGAACACCCCGTCTACACCCCGGAGTCCGTCGCGGCTCAGCAGCGCCTGCCCGGCCTGTCCGGCCCGAGGACCGCCTACGCCGGCGCCTACCACGGCTGGGGCTTCCACGAGGACGGCTGCCGCTCCGGTGTGGAGGCGGCCCGCGCACTGGGGGTGAACTGGTGAACGCCGCCACGCCGGCGCTGTACCGCTCCCTGGTCACGCACGTCCGCAGCAGCCCCAAGCGGTACGGGTTCCGGCAGCACACCTACATGTGGCTCATCGACGTCGACGACCCGCCCCGGCTGCCGCGCCTGCTGCGGCCGCTGGCCCGCTTCGAGGGACGCGACCACTTCGCCGGCACGGCCGGCATCCGCACCGGACTCGAGCGCTACCTCGCCGCCCAGGGCATCGACCTGGCCGGCGGGCGGGTGCTGATGCTCGCCCACGCCCGAGTCTTCGGATACGTGTTCAACCCGCTGACGCTGTACTGGTGCCACGGCCCCGACGGCGCCCTGCGGTGCGTCGTCGCCGAGGTGCACAACACCTACGGCGAGCGGCACTGCTACCTGCTGCACACCGACGCCGGCGACCGGGCCACCGTCGAGAAGGACTTCTACGTCTCGCCGTTCTTCCCCGTCGACGGCCGCTACCGCATGCGGCTGCCCGAACCGGACGCGCGCCTGGACCTGACCGTGCACCTGGAGCGGGCGGGCGCCCGGCCCTTCACCGCGACCCTGCGCGGCGTGCGCCGTCCGGCGACGCCCGCGGGGCTGCTGCGGGCGGCGGCCCGCAACCCGTGGTCGACCGCGGCCGTCTCCGCCGGAATCCGGCTGCACGGCATCCGGCTCTGGCTGCGCGGACTCCCCGTGCAGCCCCGTCCCCGTCACCGGCCCCAGGAGGGTGTGGAGTGAGCGTTTCCCTGTCCCCGCGACCGGACGCGACCGTCGCCGCGCGCTGGCCCGACGTCGCCTCGGTGCCGCGGTGTTCCCCGGCGCGGGCCGCCGTCGCCCGGTTCCTGGTGCGCCGTGCGCTGGCCCGGCTGCCGCTGCGGGTGTGCCTGCCCGACGGCGAGACCCTGGGCCTGGGCGGCCCGCTGCTGCGGATCAACGCACCCGAGGCGTTCTTCCGCCGGCTCGGCGCCTGCGGCCTGGTCGGCTTCGGCGAGTCCTACATGGCGGGGGAGTGGGAGACCGAGGGCCACGAGGGACTCACCGACGTCCTCGGCGTGCTGGCCGCACATGTGACGGACCTGGTGCCCGCGCCGCTGCAGCGGCTGCGCGCCGCCTGGGCGCTGCGGCACCCCAAGGACGAGCGCAACACGCCCGAGGGCGCCCGGGAGAACATCCACCGGCACTACGACCTGTCCAACGACCTCTTCGAGCTGTTCCTCGACGAGACCATGACCTACTCCTCGGCGGTCTTCCGCGGCTTCCCCGCCGATCCGCAGTCCTTCGCCGAGGCGCAGCGCCGAAAGATCGACCGGCTGCTGGACCTGGCCGGGGTGGGCGAGGGCACCCGGCTGCTGGAGATCGGCACCGGCTGGGGCGAACTCGCCCTGCGGGCGGCCGTGCGCGGCGCCAAGGTGCTGACCGTCACCCTTTCCCGGGAACAGGCCGACCTGGCGAACGCCCGGCTGGCCGCCGCGGGACTGGCCGACCGGGTCGAGGTGCGGGTGCGCGACTACCGCGAGGTGCGCGGCGAGTTCGACGCGATCGTCAGCGTGGAGATGATCGAGGCCGTCGGCGTCGAGTACTGGCCGGCGTTCTTCCGGGCCCTGGACCGGCTGCTCGCCCCCGGCGGCCGGGTCGGCCTGCAGGCCATCACCATGGCGCACGACCGGATGCAGGCGACCCGCAACACCTACACCTGGATACACAAGTACGTCTTCCCCGGCGGCGTGATCCCCTCGCTCCGGGCCATCGAGGAGGTCACCGGCCGCGACACCGCGCTGCGCGTCACGCAGTGCGACGCGTTCGGGCCGCACTACGCGGAGACGCTGCGGCTGTGGCGCGAGCGGTTCGCCGAGCGGGCCGAGCAGGTGACGGACCTGGGATTCGACGAGGTCTTCCAGCGGATGTGGACCTTCTACCTCGCCTACTCGGAAGCCGGGTTCCGCTCCGGCTACCTGGACGTCCACCAGCTTCAGCTCACACGGAACGGAGAGACACGGTGAACGACGCGGCAGGGCGACTGGCCCCACTGCTGGAGGACTTCCTCGGCGGAACGCTGCCGGTGCGGCTGCGCGCCTGGGACGGCAGCGAGGCCGGACCGCAGGACGCGCCGGTGGTCGTGCTGCGCTCACGGCGGGTGCTGCGCCGGCTGCTGTGGCAGCCGGGCGAACTCGGCCTGGCCGAGGCCTACATCAGCGGCGACCTCGACATCGAGGGTGACCTGGCCGGGGGCCTGCGCACCGTGTGGGGCGCGGTGCGCGACCGCGGCCTGACCCCGCCGAAGATGGGCGTGGCGGACCGGGCGCGCGCCGGGCTCACCGCGCTGCGGCTCGGCGCCGTCGGCCCACGCCCGCCGGCGCCCGGTGCGCAGGCGCGGCTGCGCGGCGTGCTGCACAGCACGGCGCGTGACCGCGCGGCCATCAGCCACCACTACGACCTGTCCAACGACTGGTACGAGTTGCTGCTCGACGAGACCATGGCCTACTCGTGCGGCTACTGGACGGGGCTGCGCGGCGCCGACGGCGACGGCACGTACGGGCCGGCCGACGCCCAGCGCGACAAACTCGACCTGATCTGCCGCAAGCTGGACCTGCGGCCCGGCAGCCGGCTGCTCGACATCGGCTGCGGCTGGGGCTCGCTGACCGTGCACGCGGCCCAGGAGTACAAGGCCGAGGTCACCGCGGTCACCCTCTCCAAGGAGCAGGCCGGCTACGTGCGCGCCCGGGTCGCCGAAGCCGGCCTGTCCGACCGGGTCGAGGTGCAGCACCGGCACTACCGCGACATCGAGGCCGGGCAGTTCGACGCGGTGTCCACCATCGAGATGGGTGAGCACGTCGGCGACGCCGAGTACCCCGCCTTCGCGCGGCTGCTGCACTCCCGGCTGCGCCCGCGCGGCCGGGCCTTGGTGCAGCAGATGTCGCGCGGCCCGCAGGCGCCCGGCGGCGGTGCCTTCATCGAGACCTACATCGCCCCGGACATGCACATGCGACCGCTGGGCGACACCGTCAACCTCCTGGAGGGCGCCGGGCTGGAGGTGCGGCACACCGAGTCGATGCGCGAGGACTACGCGCGCTCGATCCGTGCCTGGGAGCAGACCCTGGAGGAACGCTGGGAGGAGTTCGTGGCCCTGGCCGGTGAGGAGACCGCCCGGGTGTGGCGGCTGTACCTGGTCGGCGGGGCGCTCGCGTTCGAGGAGCGCCGCATGGGCGTCGACCAGATCCTCGCCGTCCGCCCGGACGCCCGCGGCGACTCGGGGGTGACGGACAAGCCCTTCGCCTGGCGGGACGCGGCCTCACCCCTGGGGTGAGGCGCCCCCACCCAGCCGGTGCAGCCGGAGCGCGAGCTGGACCTCCAGCGCGCGCTCCGGCGCGTTCCAGTCCGGTCCCAGCAGGTGCCGCACCCGGTCCAGCCG
>DASSBO010000123.1:0-8497 GCA_035698655.1 Streptomyces sp. | reverse complement strand
TCCACCACCGGCATCATCGCCAAGGCCATGTCCTTCCTCGCCGACTCCGGTTTCCTGCAGCGCACCGGCGACGAGGCCGGCGGCACCTACCGCACCACCGCCCGCTACCAGCTGCAGGTGCGCGACATGGCGGGCGGCGCGGCCATGGCCGAACTGAACGATCTCGGCGTCGTCCCCGTCAGCGACGGCAGCGCGACCCTGCTGCCGCCCGACACCACCGACGACCTGGACCTCTCGGCCGACGCCGGCCTGCCCTTCCACTCCTGACCATCCGCCGCACGCAACGAGAGCACGCCGACATGTACGAGCTGTCCCGGATCCGCCTCTACTCCATCGGGCCCGCCGGCGCGCGCTACGCCGACACCCTGCTGGACCTGCGCGGCGTGGGCGAGACCGTGCCCGAACCCGGCCCCACCCAGGCGGACTTCTTCGAGGACGAGCCCACCGGTCCGCCGCGCCGCCCCGCACCCGCCGGTGTGCTGTTCCTGGAGAACGGCGGCGGAAAGTCCGTCCTGCTGAAGCTGATCTTCTCGGTGATGCTGCCGGGGCACCGCAACACCCTGGGCGGCGCGAGCTCGGGCGTCCTGCGCAAGTTCCTGCTCGCGGACGACTGCGGCCACGTCGCCCTGGAGTGGCAGCACACCCGCACCGGCGAGACCGTCGTCGTCGGCAAGGTCAGCGAATGGCGCGGCCGTCAGGTCTCTCCGGATCCGCGCAAGTTCGCCGAGGCGTGGTACTCCTTCCGGCCCGGGCCCGGCCTCAGCCTCGACTCGCTGCCCGTCGCCGAGGCCGCCGCCCTGCGCCCGGCCGCCGAGGGGACCTCCGCTGCCCGCGGCCGCCGCCGCACCATGAAGGGCTTCCGCGACGTCCTCACCGAGACGGGCAAGGCCTACCCCAACCTGGACGTCACCTGGGAGGAGATCCACGAGCGCTGGAACGAGCACCTCACCGGCCTCGGCCTGGACCCGGAACTCTTCCGCTACCAGCGCGAGATGAACGCCGACGAGGGCGAAGCCGCCGGCCTGTTCGCCGTCAAGAACGACTCCGACTTCACCGACCTGCTGCTGCGCGCCGTCACCGACACCCGCGACACCGACGGCTTCGCCGGCCTCGTGCACGGCTTCGCACACAAACTCGGCCGCCGGGCCGAGCTCACCGCCGAGCGGGACTTCACCGCCGGTTCGCTGGACCTGCTCACCCGCATCGCCGATGCCACCCGGGACCGCGCGCAGGCCCGGGACGTGCACGCCGGAGCCGAACGGCGCGCCCGGCTCCTCACCCGCCGGCTGGCGGCCCGGGCCGCCGAGGAGCGCGGCCGCGTGGCCGAACTCGCCGAGCAGGCCGACCGGGGCGCCGCCGCCGTCACCGCCGCCGAGGACGCCCGCTCGGGCGCCGCCGCCGTCTCCGCCGAACTGGCCTACCGGCACGCCTCCCTCGCCCTGGCGGAGGGCGAGAAAGCCGCCGCGGCGCAACGCCGCGAACTGCTGGACGCCCGTACCCTGCACTCCGCCTGGCAGGCCGCCGAGACCGTCCTGCAGCACCGCGCCGCCGCCGACCGCGCAGCCCGCTCCGCCGCCGCCATCCGGGAGGCCGAACGCGACGCCGCTCCCGCACTGGCCGCACGTGACAAGGCCGCCGCCGAACTCGTCCGTGCCCTGCACGCCGCCGCTCAGGAGGGCGAACGGCTCGCCACGGCAGAGGAGGAACGCGCCACCGCACTCCAGGAGGAGGGCGAGCGTGCCCACCGGGACGCCACCGACGCCGCCACCCAGGCGCAGAAGGCCCGCAGCGACACCGAACACCTTCGCCAGCGTCTCGCCGAAGTCGACCAGGAGACGGCACAGGCCGTCCGCGCCGGCTGGCTGCCGGAGGCCTCGCCCGACGCCGACCCGGCCCGCGCGGCCCTGGCCGCCAGCGACGCCGAGAAGCGGGCGGTGGCCGAATGGGAGACGGCACGCGAGACCGCCGACCGCGCCGCGCAGACCGCGCGCGAGGCGGCCGAGGACCACACGCGGGCCGACCTCGCCGCGGCACGCGCGGCCGACGCCGCACAGGCGGCCGAGGCCGCACACGCCGCCGAGCAGCGCACCGCCGCCGCCCTGGGTGCCGAAGAGCGCCTGGCCGGCCTCCTCGGCCTGCCCGCCCGGCAGCACGAGCCCGACGGGCCGCTGACCGCCGAGGAGACCGACCGCAACGCCGAAGACCTGCGCGAACTGCTCGACCAGGCCGTCGCCGCGAGCGAACGCACCCTGTTCGACCTGCGCACCGCGGCCGCCGAGGACTCGCGCATGCTCGGCGCGCTCGGCGAAGGCGGCCTGCTGCCGCCCGGACGAGACGTGCTGGCCACCGTCGAACTGCTCGGCGAACACGGCATCCCCGCCCTGCCCGGCTGGCGCTACCTGGCCCAGGCCGTCGACCCGGCAGACCACGCGGCCGTACTCGCCGCGCGGCCCGAACTGGTCGACGGCGTCGTCCTCACCGACTCCGCCGGGCACGCGCGTGCCCGCGAGGTACTCGCCGGTGCGGCGCTGCTGCCCCGTTCGGCCGTCGCCGTCGGCACCGCCGCCGCCCTGGTCGCCCCCACCCCGGCTCCCGGCCAGGGCGAGGCCGAGGTCTTCCTGGTCCCGCCCAACCCGGCCATGCACGACGAGAACGCGGCCGACGACGAGCGGCGGGCACTGCGGGAGAGAGCCGGCGTACGCGACGCCGAGATCCGTGCACTGGCGGCCAGGCTGGCCGCCGACCGCGAACTCGGCGCGCGGCTGGCCTCCTGGCGCGACGGTTGCCCCCGCGGCCGGCTCCCGCAGCTCGCCGAGGAGGCCGCCACCGCCCGCACCGAGGCTCAGCAGGCACAGGCCCGGCTCGAGGAGGCACGCCGCAGCGCGGCCGAGGCCGCGGAGGCCGCGCAGGAGACCGCCCGTGCCCGCGACGCACGTCAGGAACGCGCCCAGCAGGCCAGCCGCTCCGCGGACGCCCTGGCCGGGCTCGCCTTCCGGCTGCGCGAGCGCACCGCATGGCAGGCCCGGCTGCGGGAACTGACCGAGGAGACGGCCGTCCCGGAGGCGCGGGCCGCCGCCTGCCTGGAAGCCGCCCGGGCCGCCGACCAGGACCGGCGCGCGGCCCAGCGCGCCGCCGACGACGCCCGCCGCACGGCACGGGCGCTGCGCGCGGAGCGCGCGGACATCGCCGGAGTCCCGGACGACCTGATGCCCGACGGCCCCGGTGCGGCCGACCCGTCCGGCGCCGCACTGCCCGACCTGAGGGAGGCCTACCGCGCCGCCACCCGGCTGTACGAGAAGGTCGGCGTCGGATCCGACCTGCGCGCCGAACAGGCACGCGCCGAAGGCGACGAGAGCGCGGCGCTGGCCGCCCTGGAGCGGCTGACCAACAAGGTGCGCACCCGGGCGGCCCAGTTGCTGCAGAGCACCGAAGGCGCCGACGGCCCGTCCCGGCAGGCGGCCGCGGCACGCGCCGAGGCGCTCGTGCAGACCCTGGAATCCCGGGCCTCCGAGGCCAGTGAACAACTCGGCCGGCTCCGCGGCGAGGCCGAGCGGCTCGCCCCGGCCGACGGCACCGCGCACACCGAACTGCCCGACGAGCAGGTCCCCGGCGACGCCGAGGAGGCCGCCGGCCGGCTGCGGGCGGCCCGGGCCCACCTCGCCGCCCGGGAGGAGGAGCTGCACCGGGCCCGCGAGGCGCACGACGAACTGCGGCACGCCCACCGGGCGGCCGAGGACGCCGCGGGAGGCTTCGAGGAGACCGCCGCCATGCTCGCCGACCTGCTGCGTGACCCGGCCGCCGTGCGCGAGCAGACCGACGAAGCGGCCGAGGCGTACCCCGGCGACCTCACGGACGCCCGCCGAGCCGCCGCCGAGGCCCGCCGGTCGCTGCGCGGCTGCGCCGCCGACCTGACGGCGGCCGAGCAGCAGGTGCGCGAAGCCTGCGACGTACTCGTGCGGCACGCCAACTCCACCCGCTACGAGCAGGTGCGCACCCCCGCCAGGCAGCAGATCCGCGAACTGCCGGCCGCCGCGCTCCCCGACCACGCCGCCGCCTGGGC
This sequence comes from Streptomyces sp., assembly GCA_035698655.1. Lineage (GTDB taxonomy): Bacteria > Actinomycetota > Actinomycetes > Streptomycetales > Streptomycetaceae > Streptomyces. The sequence goes on along the minus strand of DASSBO010000123.1, from coordinate 4,437 downwards.
CGAGGCGTTCGCGCCGCGGCTGCGCGTCCTGAGCGACGAGCTGGAACAGCTCGAACGCAACCGCGACAGCATCGTCGACCGGCTGCGGGGGCTCACCGAGTCCTCACTCGCCACCCTGCGCTCCGCCCAGCGGCTCTCCCGGCTGCCGGAGGGACTGGGGGAGTGGTCCGGGCAGGAGTTCCTGCGCATCCGCTTCGACGATCCGGACCAGGCCACGCTGACCGAACGGCTGGGCGAGGTCGTCGACGAGACCACGCGCGCCGCCCTGCGCAAGAACTCCGACCTGCGGCGTGACGGCATGTCACTGCTGCTGCGCGGGGTGCGGGCGGCGCTCCAGCCGCGTGGCGTGTCGGTGGAGATCCTCAAACCCGACGCCGTGCTGCGCGCCGAACGCGTCCCCGTCGGACAGATGGGCGACGTCTTCTCCGGCGGCCAGCTCCTGACGGCCGCCATCGCGCTCTACTGCACCATGGCCGCCCTGCGCAGCAACGACCGCGGCCGGGACCGGCACCGGCACGCGGGAACGCTGTTCCTGGACAACCCCATCGGCCGCGCCAACGCGACGTACCTGCTGGAACTCCAGCGGGCCGTCGCCGACGCGCTGGGCGTGCAGCTGCTCTACACCACCGGACTGTTCGACACCACGGCGCTGGCCGAGTTCCCCCTCGTGATCCGGCTGCGCAACGACGCCGACCTGCGAGCGGGACTGAAGTACATCAGCGTCGAGGAGCACCTGCGTCCGGGGCTGCCGCGGCCCGACGCCGAACCGGAGCCGGTGCAGGGAGAGATCACCGCGACGCGGGTCTTCCGCCGCCCCGAGTAGGCGGCCGGCCGTTCCGCGCCGGCCGCCGGGCGGCGCTGCGGGGTGTGGAGACCACCCCGCCGCGCTGCCGCCACACCTGGCGGGTGATCCACACGTCGAGGACGCTCCAGGTCGCCACCACGACGGCGGCTATGGCGGCCACGGCCATCGGGAGGGCCGGCCAGGCGCCGGCGAGCGTGCACAGCACGGCGACCATCAGCAGGACCAGGGTCAGCGCGATCGTGATCACGGCCCGCACGGCAGCCGACCGGACCGGGTCCGGCATCCTCGGCTTCGCGTACATGATTCTTTCACTCCCCCTTCACGCCGCCTGTCACGCACAAACGTCGCCCGAACGTGTCCTGCGCCACACTCGCCGCCGACGTCTGCGGGCATCATCGGACAACTCGGGAGGAGCGACCCCCGAACTCCGGTTTCCCCATCCGTACAGCTCTACGATGTGCTCATCCGTCAGTAGTAGGCTCGCGCCGTTTGCTGACGGAACACGCCCCGCCCGGAGGGGTCGACGTAGGGGAGGCCATGCGCTTTCGCGGGAAATCGATCCGCCGGAAGATCGTGGCGCTGCTGCTGGTGCCACTGCTGTCCCTGGTGTCCATCTGGGCCTTCGCCGGATACCTGACGAGCCGTGACGCCGTTCATCTGCTGACCACCGCCCACTCCATGCAGCAGATGAAGAACCCCATCGAGCAGACGGCCCAGGCGCTGCAGCGGGAACGCCGGCAGGTGCTCGTCTACCTCGCCGACCCGCGCAGCAGCGACGCCCTGACCTCACTGCGCGGCCTCCAGCGGTCCACCGACAAGGCGGCGGACCGGCTCCGCAGCACCGGGGACGCCACGCGCGGACAGATGTCGGCGGACGCGCGCTCCCGGCTCGACGCGCTGACGGACGGCCTGGACGGCCTGGACGCCCTGCGCACGAAGACCGAGAAGCACACCATCACCCGCGGCGGCGCCTTCCAGGCCTACAACGACCTGGTCGACCCCTGCTACGCGCTGATGTCCGCCCTGCACGGCTTCAACGACGTGCAGCGGGAGAAGGAGGGCCAGGCGCTCACCGGCATCTACCGCGCGAGGGAGTACCTCTCCCGTGAGGACGCCCTGATGGCCGCCGCACTCGCCGCCGGCACGATGAGCCGCGCCGACCAGCGCGCCTTCTCCGACCGGATCGCCGAACGCAACCTGACGCTGAGCACGAACCTGCAGCAGCTGCCCGTCGAGGACCGGCAGGCGTTCCAGGACTTCTGGAACAGCACCGACGGACGCACCCTCCTCAGCTACGAGGACGCCGTCATCGAGGCCGGGCCGCAAGGAGCCACCGGCGTCGTCGGCGCCGAGCAGTGGCACGACGTCACCTCCGCCGCCCTCGGCGACCTGCAGCGGCTGCGCCACGAGGCCCACATGCGCTACCACATGCGCATGGACCCGGCCTCCACGAAGGTCCTCATCGAGGCCGGAGCGGCCGTCCTGCTCGGCGCAGCCGCCGTGATCGCCTCGCTCGTCATCTCCCTGCGCGTCGGCCGCGGACTCGTCCGCGACCTGAGCACCCTGCGCAAGGAGGCCAACGAGTCCGCCGGGGTGCGGCTGCCCAGCGTGATGCGGCGCCTCGCCGCCGGAGAACAGGTCGACATCGAGACCGAGGCGCCCCGGCTGGACTACCCGCCGGACGAGACCGGCCAGGTCGGCCAGGCGCTCAACACCCTGCAGCGCTCCGCCGTCGAGGCCGCCGTCAAGCAGGCCGACATGCGCCGCGGCGTCTCCGAGGTGTTCGTCAACCTGGCCCGGCGCAACCAGGTGCTGCTGCACCGCCAGCTCACCCTCCTGGACACCATGGAGCGCCGCACGGAGGACGGGGATGAGCTCGCCGACCTCTTCAAGCTCGACCACCTCACGACCAGGATGCGCCGCCACGCGGAGGGCCTGGTCATCCTCTCCGGCGCCGCGCCCTCCCGGCAGTGGCGCAAGCCCGTGCAGCTCATGGACGTCGTCCGCGGCGCCGTGGCCGAGGTGGAGGACTACGAACGCATCGAGGTGCGCAGACTGCCCCGCCTGGCGGTCGTCGGCGGCACCGTCGCCGACCTCACCCACCTGATCGCCGAACTCCTGGAGAACGCCACGGTCTTCTCCCCGCCGCACACGGCGGTCCAGGTGCTCGGCGAGCGTGTCGCCAACGGGTTCACCCTCGAGATCCACGACCGCGGCCTCGGCATGACCGCCGACGCCCTGCTCGACGCCAACCTGCGGCTCGCCGAGACGCCCGAGTTCGAACTCTCCGACACCGACCGGCTGGGGCTGTTCGTCGTCTCCCGGCTGGCCCAGCGACAGGGCGTACGGGTCTCCCTGCAGCCCTCGCCCTACGGAGGCACCACCGCGGTGGTGCTCATCCCCGACTCCGCCCTCACCGAGTCCACCGGCCAGGGATCCGGCCGCGGAGGCGCCTCGCAGACCGACACCGGCGCGCACGGCCGGACGGAGCGGTCGGCGGGCGGGCACCGTCAGGCGCTGGACGGTCCCGTCGAACTCGAAGCGCCCGCGGAGGAGCAGCCGGCCCGCCCGCGCCCCGAACTCGGCGGTCTGCGCAGGCGGCCCGCCGCCGCGGACCCCGAGCCCGCGCGCGGCCGCGAACAGCACCAGCACACCCGGGACGAGACACCGCCGGCCCGACCCGGCAGCGGTGACACCCCCGCCGCGCTCCCGCGCCGGCGCCGCGCCACACCGGTGCTCGTCTCCGACCACGGACGCCCGGTCGGCGAACCCAGGCAGACACCGGAGGAGACCGCAGGCCCGGCCGGCGGACTGCCCCGCCGCGTCCGCCAGGCCAGCCTCGCCCCACAGCTGAAGGAAGACCACTCCGGCGCCACGCCGAGCGCCGGGACCCCGCGCCCCGAGCGCGGTGCGCCGGACAACCGCGACGCCGACGAGGTGCGCAGCAGGATGTCCTCACTGCAGCGCGGATGGCAACGTGGACGACGGCACAACGACACCCCGTCGGGGGACGACGCGGGGACCACGGCACCAGGAACGACACCGGAGGGGGACGGTCGATGACCGCACCACAGGGCAGCACGCAGGACTCTGGCCAGCTGAACTGGCTGCTGGACGAACTGGTGCAACGCGTCGGAAGCATCCACAAGGCCCTCGTGCTCTCCGGTGACGGCCTGCCCAGGGGCACCTCGGAGGGACTCAGCAGGGAGGACAGCGAACACCTCTCGGCGGTCGCCTCCGGTTTCCACAGCCTCGCCAAGGGCGTGGGCCGGCACTTCGCGGTCGGCGGCGTGCGGCAGACCGTCGTCGAACTGGACGACGCCTTCCTCTTCGTCACCGCGGCCGGCGACGGGAGCTGCCTGGCGGTGCTCTCCGACGCCGACGCCGACGTCGGCCAGATCGCCTACGAGATGACACTGCTGGTAAAGCGGGTGGGGGCGCACCTGGGCACCGCGCCCCGCTCGGACGTGCACCGCGGAAGCTGACGGGACGACGCCATGACGGACCGGTGGTTCGACGACGCGGCCGGCCCCGTGGTGCGGCCGTACGCGATGACGCGCGGCCGCACCCACGCGGGCACCGCCGCGGCCCGGCTCGACCTGATCGCCCTGGTGACCGCGGACGAGACCGAG
>DASSBO010000122.1:0-10719 GCA_035698655.1 Streptomyces sp. | reverse complement strand
GCGGCCGGGGCCGCTGCCGTTCCGTCGGCGTTTTCGCGCCTCGCGCGTCAGCCCAGGCGCTCGACCAGGGCGCGGTACTCGTCCCACATCTCCTTCGGCGTGTGGTCACCGAAGGTGTTGAGGTGTTCGGGCACCAGCGAGGCCTCGTCGCGCCAGACGTCCTTGTCGACGGTGAGCAGGAAGTCCAGGTCCTTCTCGGCCAGCGCCAGCCCGTCGGTGTCCAGGGACTCCTTCGTCGGCAGCACGCCGATCGCGGTCTCGACGCCCTCGGCCTTGCCCTCGATCCGCTCGACGATCCACTTCAGCACGCGGCTGTTCTCGCCGAAGCCGGGCCAGACGAACGTGCCCGCGTCGTTCTTCTTGAACCAGTTGACGTAGTAGATCTTCGGCAGCTTCCCCGGGTCCGGAGCGTCCGCGCCGATCTTCACCCAGTGCTTGAAGTAGTCGCCCATGTTGTAGCCGCAGAACGGCAGCATGGCGAAGGGGTCGCGGCGCAGCTCGCCGACCTTGCCCTCGGCCGCGGCGGTCTTCTCGCTGGCCACGTTGGCGCCGAGGAAGACGCCGTGCTGCCAGTCGAAGGACTCGGTGACCAGCGGCACCGCGGAGGCGCGGCGGCCGCCGAAGAGGATCGCGGAGATCGGCACGCCCTTGGGGCTCTCCCACTCCGGGGCGATGATCGGGCACTGCCCGGCCGGGGTGGTGAAGCGGGCGTTGGGGTGCGCGGCCGGCACGCCGGACTCGGGCGTCCAGTCGTTGCCCTTCCAGTCCGTGAGGTGGGCCGGGGTCTCCTCGGTCATGCCTTCCCACCACACGTCGCCGTCGTCGGTGAGCGCGACGTTGGTGAAGACGGAGTTGCCCCACAGGGTCTTCATGGCGTTGGCGTTGGTGTGCTCGCCGGTGCCCGGGGCGACGCCGAAGAAGCCGGCCTCCGGGTTGATGGCGTACAGCCGCCCGTCCTCGCCGAAACGCATCCAGGCGATGTCGTCGCCGATGGTCTCGACCGTCCAGCCGGAGATCGTGGGCTCCAGCATGGCGAGGTTGGTCTTGCCGCAGGCGCTGGGGAAGGCGGCAGCGACGTACTTGGACTCGCCGCGCGGCGGGGTCAGCTTCAGCACGAGCATGTGCTCGGCCAGCCAGCCCTCGTCCCGCGCCATCACCGAGGCGATGCGCAGCGCGAAGCACTTCTTGCCGAGCAGCGCGTTGCCGCCGTAGCCCGAGCCGTAGGACCAGATCTCGCGGTCCTCGGGGAAGTGCGAGATCCACTTCTCCTCGTTGCAGGGCCACGGCACGTCCTGCTCGCCCTCGGCGAGCGGGGCGCCGACGGTGTGCACGGCCTTGACGAAGAAGCCGTCCTCACCCAGTTCGTCGAGTACCGGCTGCCCCATGCGGGTCATGGTGCGCATCGAGACGGCGACGTAGGCGGAGTCGGTGAGCTCCACGCCCAGCGCGGACAGCGGCGAGCCGAGCGGGCCCATGCAGAAGGGCACGACGTACATCGTGCGGCCGCGCATGGCGCCGCGGAAGACGCCGTTCTCACCCTGGAAGATGGCCCGCATCTCGGCGGGGTCCTTCCAGTTGTTCGTCGGGCCGGCGTCCGCCTCCTTCGCGGAGCAGATGAACGTCCGGCTCTCGACGCGCGCGACGTCGGCCGGGTCGGAGGCGGCGTGGTAGGAGTTCGGCCGCTTGACCGGGTCCAGTTTGGTGAAGGTGCCCTTCTCGACGAGCTCCTCGGCCAGCCGCTCGTACTCCGCCTCCGAGCCGTCGCACCACACGATGCGGTCGGGTTCGGTGATCGCCGCGATCTCGTTCACCCAGGAGATCAGCTCCTGGTGGCGGGTCGGGATGGTGTCGGGAGCCGCAATGCTGCGCGCCACGATCGCTCCAGATGTCGAGGGTGTGTGGATCGGACACACGCACATGTGCCCGTTTTCGGCGTTTCTGCTCAAGCGCGCCCCTTGGGGGCGACGACCCGGATGCAGTCGTGGCAACGCTCATCCGGTGTCGTCCGTGCTCATCTGATGATGCCGCGATCTCTCGCATGTGTCCATGGGGTGCTCAGATGAGCATCGCCCGTAGGCGGACTTTTCCCGCCTTTCCGCCGGTCATCGGGACGTCAGATCCGTCACAGCGGATCGTGACGGAGCGCGGCGTAGGTAGCCTGACGGCCATGAACGCCGTACCGCCGACCGAGCGCGAAACCAGCGAGGACCGGCAGATCCCCGGCCAGGAGACGGCTGAGGCCCGCACGACGACGGGGACGCAGGGGGCGGTCGACGCGGCCCTGCAGGTCCTGCAGCCCCTCAAACCGCACCTGCGCGGCTGGCTGCACGCCGGCATGTTCCCCGCCGCCCTCTTCTCCGGTGTCTTCCTGACCGCGCTCGCGGCCAGCACCCGGGGGCGCATCGCCTGCGCCGTCTACGCGCTCACCGCCTGCCTGCTCTTCGGCATCAGCGGCCTGTACCACCGCGGGAACTGGAGCCCGCGCCTGAACGCGGTCTTCCGTCGCCTCGACCACTCCAACATCTTCCTGATCATCGCGGGGACGTACACGCCGCTGACGGTCCTGCTGCTCCCGGACGGCGACCGGCAGCTGCTGCTGTGGGGGATCTGGGGCGCGGCGCTGCTGGGCATCGCCTTCCGGGTCTTCTGGGTCGGCGCGCCACGCTGGCTCTACGTCCCCTGCTACATCGTCATGGGATGGGCGGCGGTGTTCTTCCTGCCGGAGTTCCTGCACACCGGCGGGGTGGCGGTGCTGGTGCTGGTGGTCGTGGGCGGCGTGCTCTACAGCGCCGGCGGGGTCGTCTACGCACTGAAGCGGCCGGACCCCTCGCCGCGCTGGTTCGGCTTCCACGAGGTCTTCCACGCGCTGACGCTGGCCGCCTACATCGTCCACTACGTCGGCATCTCCCTGGTGGCCTACCAGCACGTCTGAGCACGCCCTCTTGTGGTGGGCATGGCGAACGCGAACAATGCGGCGGGTCAGCACCGAAACGCACTTCGGTCGGAGAGGACCCCCCACATGAAAAGACCTCTCGTCGGCGCACTCGCCTCCGCGCTGCTCACCGCGGCCGCCCTCACGGGCGCCGGAGCCGGCCCTGCGGCCGCCTCGCCCGCTCAGCGAGCGGCGGCGGCACCCGCCGGCCACCACGGCAAGCAGGATCACGGTCACGGCCACGGCCACGGCGTGCAGGCGACCCCCGACTTCGCCGGGACAGTCGCCCTCAGCAACTGCTCGGGCTCGCTGGTCCGCGTCCCGCAGTCCCAGCCGGACGACCCGGCCCTGGTGCTCACCAACGGGCACTGCCTGGAGACCGGCATGCCGGCCCCGGGAACGGTCGTCGTCGACCAGCCCTCCAGCCGCCGCTTCACGCTGCTGGACGCGGACGCGCACGACACCGGCACGCTGCAGGCGACCAAGGTCGCCTACTCGACGATGACGAAGACCGACATCACCCTCTACCAGCTGGGCAGCAGCTACCGGCAGATAACGGACCGCTACGGCATCCAGCCGCTCGACATCTCGCCCGAGCATCCCGTCAAGGGCACCGACATCACCGTCGTCTCCGGCTACTGGAAGCAGACGTACAGCTGCCAGATCGACGACTTCGTCTACGAACTCGACGAGGGTGGGTGGACCTTCAAGGACTCCATCCGCTACACGCCCGCCTGTGACACGATCGGCGGCACCTCCGGCTCGCCGATCATCGACGACGCCACCGGCGACGTCGTCGGCGTCAACAACACGGGCAACGAGAACGGCGAGCGGTGCACGATCAACAACCCGTGCGAGGTCGACGAGAACGGGAACGTCACCGTGCACCAGGGCATCAACTACGGGCAGCAGACGTACCTGATCACGGACTGCATCGGCGTGGGCAACAAGCTTGACCTGGGCCTGCCGGAATGTGAGCTTCCGAATCCCTGAGTGACGGTGCCGCCGCGCTTCGTGCCCCCGGGCCCCGCCCGGGGGCACGGCCGTCACCATCTGCGGTTTCACAGCGTGAGAGAACTCTTGTGCGACCGGCTCGATGCCGGTTACATGTGCCCGCATGACAGCAGCTGAGAGCACACCGGAGCGGGAAGGCTCGTCCGCCGGGCCGGGAACGTCCGTCAAGAGAGCCAACTGGCGCCGGATCGGCCCCGGCATCGTCGCGGCGGCGACCGGCGTGGGGGCCGGCGACCTCGTGTCCACGCTGCTGGCAGGCAGCAAGTTCGGTTACACCCTGATGTGGGCGGCGGTGATCGGCTGCCTGGTGAAGATCTCCCTGGCGGAGGCCACCGGCCGCTGGCACCTGGCCACCGGGCGCACGATCTTCGAGGGCTGGCGTTCGCTCGGCCCGTGGACCACCGTGTACTTCTCGGTCTACGTCGTCATCTGGGGCTTCGTCTACGGCGCGACGGCGATGTCCTCGAGCGCGCTGCCGATCGTCTCGCTCTTCCCCGACGGGCCGGGGCTCAAGACGTGGGCGGTCATCACCGGCGTGGTCGGGCTCGCCGTCGTCTGGTTCGGCAGGTACGCGTTCGTCGAGAAGATCATGATGGTCTTCGTCGGCGTGATGTTCGTGGTCGTCGTCTACGTCGCGGCACGGGTCGGCCCGAACCTCGGTGACGCGCTGGCCGGCCTGTGGCCGACGCTGCCGGACGGTTCCGTGCTCTACACGCTGGGCCTCGTCGGCGGCGTCGGCGGGACGATCACCATGGCGGCCTACGGCTACTGGGTCAACGCCAAGGGCTGGACCGACACCGGCTGGATGAAGATGATGCGGCTGGACAACCGGGTCGCCTACCTGACCACCGGCGTCTTCGTCGTCGCCATGCTGATCATCGGCGCCGAGCTGCTGCACGCGAGCAACATCGCCCTGGCGGGCGGCGACCAGGGCCTGCTGGACCTGGGCGACGTGCTGGAGAAGGAGTTCGGCGCCTTCACCGCCAAGCTCTTCCTCATCGGCTTCTTCGCCGCGTCCTTCTCCTCGCTCGTCGGTGTCTGGCACGGCGTGAGCCTGCTCTTCGCCGACTTCGTCGACCGGGTGCGGGCCCAGCGGCGGGAGAAGGCGGCGGAAGGCGAGGCCGGCGCGGCGGCCGTCGAGTCGGTGGCACGCGGCGAGAAGGAGCGGTCGCTGCCGTTCCGCGCCTACGTGCTGTGGCTGACGTTCCCGCCCATGGCGCTGCTGTTCCTGGACAAGCCCTTCGGCCTGGTCATCGCCTACGGCGTGCTGGGCGCGTTCTTCCTGCCCTTCCTGGCCGGGACGCTGCTGTGGCTGCTCAACTCCCGCCGCACCCCGAAGGAGTGGCGCAACGGTCCGCTCAGCAACGTGATGCTGACGATCGCCGGCGTGCTGTTCATCGTGCTGTGCGTGCAGAAGATCATCGACTTGCTCTGAGCGTGTGCAGCCCGAAGGGGCCGTGCGGCGGTGTGCCGCACGGCCCCTTCGCGTCCCGGTCCGGCCGGTCAGGGCAGCGCGTGCACGTGCGGGCCCACCGCGCTGGACCAGCGGTTGCCGTTCAGCGCGTCCCAGTTCGTCGACCAGGTCATCGCGCCCCGGATGCCCGGGTAGGTCTGCGAGGGCGTGAACGCACCGCAGTGCGTGCCGCGCGCCAGGCAGTCCAGCGCGTCGTTGACCACGGACGGGTCGACGTAGCCGGACCCGGCGCCGCGCGGCGAGGCCGGCAGGCCCAGGCCCACCTGCGACGGGTCGAGGCCGCCGCGGAGCTGGATGCAGGCCAGCGCCGTCAGGAAGTCCACGGTGCCCTGGCTGTACACCTTGTTGTCGCAGCCCAGCATCGAACCGCTGTTGTAGTACTGCATGTTGACGACGGTCAGGATGTCCTTCACGTTCAGCGCCGTCTTGAAGTACTCGGTCGAGGTGGACTGCATGTCGAGCGTCTGCGGCGCCATGGTCAGCACCATGTCCGGGCCGGCCTTCGCGGACAGCTGCCGCAGCGCCTTCGTCAGGTAGACGGAGTTGACGCCGTGCTCGAGATCGATGTCGATCCCGTCGAAGCCGTACTCCTGCATCAGCGCGTAGGCGCTGTTCGCGAACGCGGTCGCCGAGGCGTCGCTGTTGATGCTCACGTTGCCCTTCGCGCCGCCGACCGACAGGATCACCGCCGTGCCCTCGGCCTGCTTGGCGGCGATGTCCGCCTTGAGGTCCGCCTCGGAGGGCGCGAGCGCCGGGTCGAGGTGGAAGGCGATCTCGCCGGGCGTCGCGGTGGAGTCGGCGAAGGCGACCGCGATGATGTCGTAGGCGTCCTGCACGTCGCGGATGCGCTGGGTGGTCGCGCCGTTGTCGAAGTTCTGCACGTAGCCGGTCACCGCGTGCGCCGGCACCGTGGTGTGGCCGCCGCTTCCGTCGTCGCCTCCGCCGTCGGAGGAGGTACGGGCCCGGACGCCGGCCGACTTCTCCGACTCGCCGGCGCCGTTCACCGCGCTCACCGCGAAGGTGTAGGCGGTGTCGGGGCTCAGGCCCGAGACCGTCGCCGACGCGCCGGACGCCGACATCACCGGCTCGCCGTTCGCGTAGACGCGGTAGCTCGCCGCGTCCTGCACGGCCGTCCAGGTCAGGTCGACGGTCGTGGCGGTGACCGTGCCGACGGCCAGCCCGGACGGGACGGCCGGCGCCTGCGGGTCGCCCGGGTCGTCGCCGCCGTCGCCGGGCGGGCCCTCCAGGGACAGGTCGTCGGCGTAGTAGGCGCCCTGCCCGTACCAGCCGTGGGTGTACAGGGTGACGGAGGTGGTGTCGGGGCCGGTCTCGAAGCCGGTGGTCAGGCGGTGCCAGTCGGGCGCCGACGGCACCCAGGTCGAGGTGTCCGTGGTGCCGGTGCCGCTCGCACCCAGGTACACGTAGCCGCCGCGCACCCAGCCGCTGAGCGTGTACGAGGAGTCGGGCTGCACCGAGACCACCTGGGTGCAGCGGGCGTTGCTCTGGCCGGCCGGTGTCGCCTTCAGCGCACCGGACCCGGAGTGCACCGGGGAGGAGACGACGCTGCCGGTGCCGTCCTCGCACGTCCAGCCGCTGAGTCCCGACTCGAAGCCGGAGTTGGTCAGCAGCGTCGGCTCGGCCGCCTGGGCGAGCGGTGCCGCCAGCCCGCCCGCGACGAGCGCCGCGACCGCCGTCGCCACGAGTCCTCTGCGTCTGTTGCGTTCCACTGCTGCCTCCGGGGGAGTGGGGGGTGGTGCCCGCAGACTGGTCCAGACCAATAGGCGTGTCAAGACTTCGCGCACCGTCCGGCATATGCGCCCTGGTGGCTGGGGAAAGGGACGGGCAGGGGGCGAACGGCCGGAGTCCGGCGGACGGTTCTCCGAGGCCGCCGGGCGCCGATAAGGTGTCATATCGGCGTACCGCACGGCCGTGCAGCACCGTTGTACGGCGCGAAACCAGGGGAGGGGGCGGGATGTGACGACTGCACTCGCGGTCACCGGCCACGACCTCATGCTCGCCCCGACCGACCGTCACACCCCGCGCGCACACGTCTTCCCCGCACCCGGGGAACAGCCCTTCGAGGCCGCGCTCGCCGAGACGCAGGCCGTCCTCGCGCAGCACGGCCACCTCGTCGTGCTGCACCCGGCCACCCTGCCGCTCGCACACCGGCACCGGCTGCACGCCGTGCGCTCCCTGCTGGAGAGCGACCGCATCGCGCTGCTGCCCGTCGCGCTGCCGCCCGTCGGCGTCGCCGTGCTGGCCCGGCAGCTGCGCCGGCTGTCGGTCTGCGACCTGGGGCCCGGCGTCCTGGCCTCCGCAGCCCGGCTGCTGGCCCACTACGTGCACGCCGGGGCCGTCCTCGCCTCCGTCGCCCGGCTCGAGCACGTCCCCGTCTCGCTCACCGCACACGCCGGATCCTGGGTACCCGGCAGCCGGTTCGCCGTGCTCGCCGCCCCCGCTCCCCACCTGATGCGGCTCGGCGGCGACGGCGCGGGCAGCGCACTGCCCGGCCCCGACTACCCGACCCGGCTCACCCTCGCACGCGGCGGCCTGACCACCGACTGGATCACCGGCAGCCTCGCGCCGCACTGGCGCGTCACCGAGATCGAGGAGGTCCGCCTTCCCGCGGCGGCGCCGTCCTGGTGGGGCACCGGCAAGCTGACCGAGTTCGCCGCGGCCATCGCCGACCCGGATGTGCTCGAGCGCCTCGTCCGTTCCGTGCGGCGCGACACCTGCCACTGGTGCGGCCTGCAGATCCTCGGCGACCGCTGCCCGTTCTGCGCCGCACCCGTGCCCGCCGCGCCGCAGTCCACCGCGCCGCCTGCCGACGCACCGTCCACCACCGGGAACACCGCCGCCTCGGCGGCGGGCCCGGGCACCGCCGTCGTCCACCAAGGGGTCCACCGCCGATGAACGCACGCCAGCGCCGTGGCGTCCTCCTGCTGTCGATATCCGCGCTGTGCGCGCTGGGTGTGTTCGCCGGAGTCCTCGCGCTCGTCCGCAACGTGGAGTCCAAGGTCGGTCCCGAGACGACCGCCTACGAGCTCACCCGCGACCTGCCCGCCTACGAGCCGCTCAGCGCCGACCAGTTCCGCAAGGTGTCCATCCCGCAGCGCTGGCTCCCGGACACGGCCGTCACCGACCTGGACGCCCTGCGCGGCAAGGTCGCCGGCAACGCCCTGCACAAGGGCGCCCTGCTGCAGACCGGCATGATGGCCGACCGGCCCGAACTGCAGCCCGGCCAGCAGGAGATCGCCATCATGATCGACGCCGCAACGGGCGTCGCCGGCAAGATCCACCCCGGCGACCGGGTCAACATCTACGCGACCTTCTCCGGCGACCACAGCGGCGACAAGTCCCAGCCGGCACAGGCCAAGGTCATCGTCTCCGGAGCCCGCGTCATCGACGTCGGCAAGCTCACCCCGTTCTCGAAGGACTCCGACGAGCGCCGCCGCACCGACCGGGAAGGCGTGCCGATCACCTTCGCCCTCGACACACTCGATGCCCAACGCGTCGCCTATGCGGAGTCGTTCGCCGAACACGTCCGGCTCGCCCTGGTCGCCCCGGGCAGCGAGCCCGTCCCCGAGGACGAACGCACCTACACCCTCGCCGGCGACAAGTGAGGCAGCCCATGGCGATCCGCATCCTGCCCGCCGTCGGCGACCCCGAGGCCGCCAAGGCGCTGACCGGCCTCGTCGGCCGGCTCCCCGGCAGCGAACCGCTGCCGCCGGTGTACGACTCCACCCGGCTGCTGGAGGCCCTGGAGCGGCTCGCGGCCGCGTCCGTCGCCGACCTGCCCGAGGTCGTCCTCGTCCACGAACTCGTCGGCCCGGTACCCGCTCTGGATCTCATCCGGGACGTGGCGCTGCGCTTCCCCGCCGTCGGCGTCGTCCTCGTCACCCGCGACACCGGCCCCGCCCTGTACTCCGCCGCCATGGACGCCGGCGCCCGCGGCGTCGTCGGACTCCCGCTGTCCTACGACGACCTCGCCCACCGCGTCGGCGCCGCCGCCACCTGGGCCGCCGGCATGCGCCGCCACCTCGGCGGCGCACCCGGCGCGGGCGACGGCGCGGCCGGCGGCGGCCTCCTGCTCACCGTCAGCGGCGCCAAGGGCGGCGTCGGCTGCACCCTGACCGCCGTCCAACTGGCCCTGGCCGCCCGCGCCGCCGGACGCGACACCGCGCTGGTCGACCTCAACCTCCAGTCCGGCGACGTCGCCTCCTTCCTCGACGTGCAGTTCCGCCGCTCCGTCGTCGACCTCGCCGGCATCGACGACCTGTCCCCGCGGGTACTGGAGGACGCCGTCTACGTGCACGAGACGGGCGTCGGCCTGCTGCTCGCACCCGGCGAAGGCGAACGCGGCGAGGAGGTCGACGACCACGCCGCCCGGCAGATCCTGCGGGCGCTGCGCGCCCGCTACGACGTCGTCGTCGTGGACTGCGGAACGCAGATGCACGCCGCGAACGCCGTCGCCGTCGAGACCGCCGACCGGGCGCTGCTGCTCACCACCCCCGACGTGATCTCCGTGCGGGCCGCCAAGCGCATGGTCCGGATGTGGGACCGGCTCCGGGTCCGCACGGCCGACGACGGCGAGAAGCCCCTCACCGTCGTCAACCGGGCGTCCAAGCACACCGAGATCCAGCCGGCCCTGGTCGCCCGCGTCGTCGGCACCCCCGTCGCCCGCACCACCGTGCCCGCCGGCTTCAAGGAACTGCACAGCGCCCTGGACGCCGGCCGGCTGCAGGACCTCGACCAGCGCGGCAGCGTCCGGCAGGCCCTGTGGGCGCTCGCCGCCGAAGTCGGCGCCACCACGCCCACCCCCGCGGCCGCCGGCCAGGGGCCCGGCGCCGACGGACACCGCACACCGGCGCCCCCGCAACTCGGCAGCGACAGCGGCGCCCCCGCCGCCCTGCCGCCCGGACCGGCCCACGCCCCGCAGCCCACCGACCGGGTCCCCGCGCCGTTCTGGCGACGCAAGGCCATGGACGACCGCGGCGCGCTCACCGTCGAGTTCGCCGGCATGGCGCCGATCGTCCTCGTCGTCCTGGCGCTGCTGTGGCAGTGCGTCCTGATCGGCTACACCTTCACCCTCGCCGGAAACGCCGCCGACGAGGCCGCACGCGCCGCCACCGCTGCCGCCGCCTACGGCGACCCGGCCTCCGCCTGCGCCTCGGCCGCACACCGGCACCTGCCCGACGCCTGGGACGGCGGCGCGAGCGTCAGCTGCAGCCTCGAGGGCGGGGTGTGGTCGGCGCGCGTCGACCTCCCGGCCCCCGTCCTCTTCCCCGGCGCCGCCCAC
>DASSBO010000121.1:0-4173 GCA_035698655.1 Streptomyces sp. | reverse complement strand
CGCCGCGGACGACGTCAGCCACCTCGTCGCCGAACTCCTCGACAACGCCACCTCGTTCTCCCCGCCCGACGCGGAGGTCCAGCTCTCCGGCTGGATGCTGGAGAACGGCGAGATCATGCTCTCCGTCCAGGACGAGGGCATCGGCATGACCGGCGAGCGGCTGAACGAACTCAACGTCCGGCTCGGCGAACCGGACGCACAGCAGCCGCCCGGGCCCGACACCGGCGACGGCTACGCCGGGCTCGGCAACGGCCTGTACGTCGTCGCCCGGCTCGCCGCGCGGCACGGGCTGCGGGTGCAGCTGCGCAGGCAACGGCAGGGCGGCATCGCGGCGGTGGCCGTGCTGCCGCGTGCGATCCTGCCGGACCGCCCGGTGCCCGGCGCGCTGTCCGGCGCGCCCGCCACGGCAGGGGGCGGCGCAGCCGCCCAGAGCATGCCGGGGTCGGTGGCCGAGGCCAACTCCAACACCCTCCCGAGCCGCCACACCAGCCCCGCCTCCGCGGCGCCGGACGCCCCGGCCCAGCCGGGCGGCCCGCCACCGGGGCCCGCCCCCGTCCCGCCGGCCCAGCCGGACACCGAGCCGGCGTCGGCCGGCCCGGATGCGCCGGGCCAGGCCGACGCTCCGGCGCCTGGCGGCGCCGGCTTCGAGGCTGCCGCGCCTGCCGAGTCTGCTGCGCCGGAAGGCCGGGAGCCGGGGGCTCCCGGGACGGCCCAGGGGGACGTGGACGCCGCGTTCGGGGCGGCGGCGCCGCGCGTCACGGACAAGGGGCTGCCCAAGCGCACCCCGCGCCACGTCGCGGCGCAGACCGACGTGCCGCGCCCGCGCAAGGGCGGCGCGAACGCCGAGGAGCTGCGCCGCCGGCTCGGCGGCTTTCAACAGGGGGCCCGCGACGGACACCGTGACGCGGCGGCGGAGACCGCCGGCGAAGGCGCGCAAGACGAGGAGGCACGGCGGTGAACGCCCCCACTCACACATCCGGCAGCAACGAGGCACGCAACCTGCGCTGGCTGCTGTCGAACCTGGTCGACGAGGTGCCGGGCGTGCGGTCCGTCGCCGTGGTCTCGTCCGACGGACTGCTCCTGCTCTCCTCGGACCCGGACCAGACGGGCGGTGCCGCCGAGCCGGTGGCCGGCGCGGAGGGCCCGAAGGGCTCCAGCGCCGACCTCGCCACCATCGTCAGCGGCGTGGCGTCGCTGACCACCGGTGCGGCCAAACTGATGAGCGGCGGCGACGTCAAGCAGACGATGGTCGCCATGGACGAGGGCAGCCTCTTCGTGATGTCCATCAGCGACGGCTCGCTGCTGGGCGTCCACGCCCGGCCGGACTGCGACATGAACGTCGTCGCCTACCAGATGGCCATGTTCGTGGGGCGTGCCGGACACGTCCTCACTCCCGAGCTCCGCACGGAGCTGCGCAAGTCGATGGAGCTGGAGCTGGATCAGTGACCTCCTACCCCTCATTGCCGCACCGAAGGCCCGCGCGGGTGCGCCCGTACGCGCTCACCGGGGGCCGTACCCGCTTCTCCCACGTCCTGCTCGTCGAGACGTTCGTCGCGGCGATCGAGGCGCCGCCGGAACGCCCCGAACTGGTCTCGGGCGGGCTGCGGGACCGGGTGATGCCGGAGATGCGGGCGATCGTCGAACTGTGCCGCAGGATGCGCACGGTGGCCGAGATCGCCGCGCTGCTGAAGATGCCGCTGGGCGTGGTCCGCGTCCTGCTGAGCGACCTCGCGGACCAGGGAAAGATCCGCGTCTACGGGACCGGGCACGGCACGGACCGCCCGGACCGGGCGCTGCTGGAAAGGGTGTTGGGTGGACTTCGCAGGCTCTGAGCAGGGTTGGCAGGACGACCTGAGCCGGGCCCCGATATCGACGAAGATCGTGGTGGCGGGCGGTTTCGGCGTCGGCAAGACGACGTTCGTCGGCTCGGTCTCCGAGATCGACCCGCTGACGACCGAGGCCGTCATGACCCGGGCGAGTGAGGAGACCGACGACCTCGGCTCCACCCCGGACAAGACGACGACCACCGTCGCCATGGACTTCGGACGCATCACGCTGGACGCCGACCTCGTGCTGTACCTGTTCGGTACGCCGGGTCAGCAGCGGTTCTGGTTCATGTGGGACGACCTGGTGCGCGGCGCGATCGGCGCGGTGGTGATGGCCGACACCAGACGGCTGGAGGACTGCTTCCCGGCGCTGGACTACTTCGAGAGCTGCGGCCTGCCCTACGTGGTGGCCGTCAACCACTTCGAGGGCACCAGGGCGTACGAGGCGGACGACGTGCGCGAGGCGCTGTCGGTGCCGGAGCGCGTCCCGGTGGTGATCATGGACGCCCGAAAGAAGGACACGGTCGTCGCCTCGCTGCTCTCGCTGGTCGGTCACGCGCTGGACGTCACGCCCGCCTGACGCCGTCCCCCACACCCCCACACCTCATCTCGCACGAAACACCCAGGCAAGCAGGGGAGAACCGCTGATGCGGAAGATACTCGTCGTCGGAGCCGGCCAGGCCGGACTCCAGATCGCTCTCGGCCTCCAGTCGCACGGCTACGAGGTCACCGTGATGTCCAACCGCACGGCGGACGAGGTCCGGGGCGGCCGGGTCATGTCCACCCAGTGCATGTTCGACCAGGCGCTGCAGCACGAGCGGGACCTGGAGCTGAACTTCTGGGAGAACCAGGCCCCCAGGATCCGCGGTCTGGGTGTCTCCGTCGCCGGCCCGGACGGCGACCGCGCCGTGAACTGGCTCGGCCGGCTGGACGGCTTCGCCCAGTCCGTCGACCAGCGGGTGAAGATGGCCGGCTGGATGGAGACCTTCGCGCAGCGCGGCGGCCAGCTCGTCATCCACGGCGCCGCCGTCTCCGACCTGGACTTCTTCGCGCAGAAGTACGACCTGGTGCTGGTCGCGGCCGGCAAGGGCGAGCTCGTCTCCATGTTCGAGCGGGACGCATCCCGGTCGCCCTACGACGCGCCGCAGCGCGCGCTGGCCGTCAGCTACGTCAGCGGGCTGGGCCCGCGCCCGGAGCACCCGGACACCGAGGCGGTGCGCTGCAACCTGGTCCCGGGCGTCGGCGAGATGTTCGTCATGCCGTGCCTGACCACGTCCGGCCGCTGCGACATCCTGTTCTGGGAGGGGATCCCAGGCGGTCCGCTGGACGCCTTCGCCGGCGTCAAGGACCCCGGCGAGCACCTGGCGACGACGCTGGAGCTGATGGAGAAGTTCCTGCCCTGGGAGTACGCGCGCGCCACCAAGGTCGAGCTGACGGACGCCGGCGGCACGCTGGCCGGCCGGTACGCGCCGACCGTGCGCAAGCCCGTCGGCCGGCTGCCCGGCGGCGCCGCAGTGCTGGGCGTGGCCGACGTGGTGGTCGCCAACGACCCGATCACCGGCCAGGGCTCCAACTCGGCCTCCAAGTGCGCGGCCTCCTACCTCGCCTCCATCCTGGAGCGCGGTGACGAGCCGTTCGACGCGGAGTGGATGCAGCAGACCTTCGACCGCTACTGGAACACCGCGCAGCACGTCACCAAGTGGACGAACGCGATGCTGGCGCCGCCGCCCGAGCACGTGCTGAACCTGATCGGCGCCGCCGGCCAACTGCAGCCGGTGGCTGACCGGTTCGCGAACGGCTTCAACGACCCCTCCGACTTCGAGAACTGGTTCTTCGACCCGGAGAAGGCCGGCGCCTACCTGGAGTCAGTCAGCCCGGCGTCCTGACGCGGTGCGTGGGGGAGCTGCATCAGCAGCTCCTCCACGCTGCGCAGCCGCTGCCGCATCTCGTCCCGGCGCTCCTTGCGCCGGTCGGTGAGCTGCTGCCGGCGGTGCAGCGCCTTGCGGGCCTTGCCGGCCAGCGCGTCCCGGCGGCGTTCGGCGGCGGTCAGCCGTTTGACGGCGGCCGTCTGCGTGCTCACCGCGTGCGTCAGCGCGTGGCCCTGCGCCAGCGCGGCCCGCGGCTCGTCGGACAGCAGCAGCACGAGCAGCGGCGGCATCCCGGGGACGGCGCCCCGGTACTGACTGCGCGCCAGCCGCCCCGCCTCCTCCCGGCCGCCGCGCACCCGCACGGTGGCCGCCGCCAGCTCGGCGTCCAGCTTCTTCACCTTCGCGCGCTGCGCGGTCAGCTTCCGCTGCGTGCTCTCGTAGCGCTCCGTCGCCCGCTCCGCCAGCCGGTAGCGGACCCG
>DASSBO010000120.1:0-4376 GCA_035698655.1 Streptomyces sp. | reverse complement strand
CGAGGGACGACCACACCCCGTTTCTCCTGAGGAGTGCGCCATGACCACGATGACCGAACTGTCCGGGGGTCCGTCCCTGCCCCAGGAGCGCCGCCTGGTCACCGCCGTCCCGGGGCCGAAGTCGCAGGAGCTGACGGCCCGCAAGCAGGCCACGGTCGCGGCCGGCGTCGGCGCGGTGATGCCGGTCTTCGCCAAGCGCGCGGGCGGCGGCATCCTCGAGGACGTCGACGGCAACGCCTTCATCGACTTCGGCTCCGGCATCGCGGTGACGACGGTCGGCAACAGCGCGGCCGAGGTCGTGCGGCGGGCGACCGCGCAGCTGGAGAGCTTCACCCACACCTGCGTGATGGTCACCCCCTACGAGCCGTACGTGGAGGTCTGCGAGGAGCTGGCCAAGGTCACGCCCGGCGACCACGCGAAGAAGTCCGCTCTGTTCAACTCGGGCGCCGAGGCGGTGGAGAACGCGGTCAAGATCGCCCGCGTGCACACCAAGCGGCAGGCCGTCGTGGTCTTCGACCACGGCTACCACGGGCGCACCAACCTGACGATGGCGCTCACCTCGAAGAACATGCCGTACAAGCAGGGCTTCGGCCCGTTCGCGCCGGAGGTCTACCGGGTTCCGGTGGCCTACCCCTACCGCTGGCTGACCGGCCCGGAGAACTGCGCCGAGGAGGCCGCGGCCGAGGCGATCGACCAGATCAACAAGCAGGTCGGCGCCCAGAACGTGGCCGCGATCCTCATCGAGCCGGTGCTCGGCGAGGGCGGTTTCATCGAGCCGGCCAAGGGCTTCCTGCCGCGGATCGCGCAGTTCGCGAAGGACAACGGCATCGTCTTCGTGGCGGACGAGATCCAGTCCGGCTTCTGCCGGACCGGCCAGTGGTTCGCCTGCGAGGACGAGGGCATCGTCCCGGACCTGATCACCACGGCCAAGGGCATCGCCGGCGGGCTGCCGCTGGCCGCCGTCACCGGCCGCGCCGAGATCATGGACTCCGCGCACTCCGGCGGCCTGGGCGGCACCTACGGCGGCAACCCGGTGGCGTGCGCCGCCGCGCTCGGCGCGATCCACACCATGCGCGAGCAGGACCTGCCCGGGCGCGCCAAGCGCATCGAGGAGATCATGAAGCCGCGGCTGCAGAAGCTGGCCGAGCAGCACGGCGTGATCGGTGACGTGCGCGGCCGCGGTGCGATGCTGGCGATCGAGCTGGTGCAGCCGGGCTCGAAGGACCCGAACCCGGAGGCCACCGCCGCGCTGGCCAAGGCCTGCCACCAGGACGGCCTGCTGGTCCTGACGACCGGCACGTACGGCAACGTGATGCGGTTCCTGCCCCCGCTGGTGATCGGGGAGGACCTGCTGAACGAGGGCCTCGACATCCTCGAGAGCGCGCTGGCGAAGCTCTGAGCCGGGCGCCGGTGAAGAATGTGTGCGAGGGCCATGCCGGGTCGGTGATCGGCCTGTCCGGCATGGCCCGCCTGCCGTACGGTTCAGTAGCAAGCCGGGTACTCCGGAGGGACGCTTCGGAATCCCGTCACGAGTCGACTTCTCCTCGAAGCCGGCCCGGCCGTGCCCTCGCGCACACTCCTCACCGATCGGATGACCGCCCGCCCCACGCCCCCCGGGGTGAGCGGTCGACCGGTCACGACGGCCGTCCCGGAACTCTCCCCCCTGTTCCGGGGCGGCCGATCCTCTTTCCCTCCCCTGCCTGGCTCGTCCTCCCGCTGCTCGCCGCGGCCGGATTCGCGGCTCTCACCTGGCAGGTGGCCGTGCACGGGCCGCTGCTGCGGGCCGACCGCCGGCTCAGCACGCTGCTGATGGCGCACTCGCCGGGCGACCGGATCGCCGAGCTCGGCGCCGACCTGGGCAATCCGCAGGTCGCCGTTCCGGTGTTCCTGGCCGCCGTCGCCTACGCGTACTGGCGCGGCCGGAGCCTGCCGCAGCTGCTGCGGTGCACGGCGGCGGCCGTCGCGGTGCCCGTGGTGGTGCTGACCGTCAAGGAGTGGCTGGACCGGCCGGGCCCGGTGCCGGGCACCGGCTACGGCTACTACCCCTCCGGCCACGCCGCGACCACGCTGGTCGCCTTCGGAGCGGCGGCGCTGCTCCTTCTTCCCTTTCTGCGGCGCCGGGGCCCGCTGCTCGCCGCCGTGCTCCTGCTGACCCTGGTCAACGGCCTCGGTCTGATGTGGCGCGGCTACCACTGGCCGGTGGACGTGCTGGCGAGCTGGTGTCTGGGCGTGCTGCTGCTCAGCTGGCCGGCACTGCGCTGCCGTCCGGGCGGCGCGGCGGGGCCCGGTCAGCGAGCGACGACGAGCGTCGGCACGGGGCCGCGGGCTCCGTAGCTGTACGGGTCGTCGGTGGTGTACGGGTCGTTGTAACGGCCGTCGTTCGGGTCTGCGTTGATGGCGGCGACGATGCCGATCACGACCACGATCGCCAGCAGCAGCGAGAGGACCGTGCCGACGATGCCCATGACGAAGCCCGCGTTGGCCTGTCCGGAGCCGCCCTGGAGACCGGCTGCGACCTTGCGTCGCGCGGATATGCCCAGGCCCATGGCGACGGGTGCGACGAAGATCCCGAGAAGGCTTCCGTAGCACGTCATCGTCAGCACGAGACCGATGATCCCGAGCACCATCGAGGCGGTCGACGTACCGCTGGGCAGCGGTGGGCCGCCCATCCAGGGGGCGCCGGGCATGCCGCCGGGGCGGGAGTAGCCGGGGTAGGGGTAGCCCGGGGGCTGCGGCGCAGCGGGGTGGCCGTACTGCGCGGAGGGGTACGGCGTCGGCGTGCTCGGCGGGCCGAACGGGTTCGGGGCGTGGGTGTACGGCGGAGCGGCGCCCGGGCCCTCGCCCGGGGGCGGCGCGGACGCCGTCGGCCGGTCGGAAGGGGACGACGCGGTCTTGTCCAGCGTGACCTTCTCCTCCGGCGGTGCCCAGGGATCCTGCCGCCGGTCCCCCGCCTGCTCGTGCTGTCCGTCCGGGTCCCCCTGGCCGCCCTGGCCGAGATGCCCCATCTCGTCTGTCATGTCCCCTCCTGCTTTCGTTCCGGTTCATGCTATGCGTTCGCCGGCCCGGCTCACCTGTTTACGATGACCGGCGACCCATAGACCCGGAGGCACCCAACGTTGTCCGATCTCACCGACTTCATCGCCGGACTCCCCAAGGCCGAACTGCACGTCCACCACGTGGGTTCGGCCTCCCCGCGCATCGTCGCCGAGCTGTCCGCCCGCCACCCCGACTCCCCGGTGCCCACGGACGTCGGGAAGCTCGCCGAGTTCTTCACCTTCCGTGACTTCGCCCACTTCATCGAGATCTACCTGTCGGTGGTCGATCTGATCCGGGACGAGGAGGACGTCCGGCTGCTGACCTTCGAGGTCGCCCGCGAGATGGCGCGGCAGAACGTGCGCTACGCCGAACTGACGGTCACCCCGTTCAGCTCCACCAGCCGCGGCATAGCGGACGCGGCCTTCGTCGAGGCCATCGAGGACGCCCGGGTCCGGGCCGAGCGCGAACTCGGCGTGGTGCTGCGCTGGATCTTCGACATCCCCGGCGAGGCGGGCCTGCAGGCCGCCGAGGAGACGGCGCGCATCGCGACGGACTCCTCCCTCGGTGCCGACGGTCTGGTGGCGTTCGGGCTCGGCGGCCCGGAGATCGGCGTGCCGAGGCCGCAGTTCAAGCCGTACTTCGACCGCGCGCGGGCGGCGGGCCTGCACAGCGTGCCGCACGCGGGCGAGACCACAGGCCCGGAGACGATCTGGGACGCCCTGAACTCGCTCGGCGCCGAGCGCATCGGGCACGGCACCAGCGCGCCGCAGGACCCGAAGCTGCTGGCCCACCTCGCCGAGCAGCGCATCCCGCTGGAGGTGAGCCCGACCTCCAACCTCGCCACCGGCGCGGTCGAGGACCTCGAGCAGCACCCGATCCGGGAGATGGTGCGGGCCGGCGCCCTGGTGACCGTCAACAGCGACGACCCGCCGATGTTCGGCACCGACCTCAACACCGAGTACGCCATCGCCGCCCGGCTGCTGGGCCTGGACGAGGCGGGCGTCGCCGCGCTCGCGAAGAACGCGGTGGACGCCGCCTTCCTCGACGCGGACGGGAAGAAGCGGCTGAACGCGGAGATCGACGCCTACCTGGCGGCCTGGCCGCAGCGCGGCTGACCGGCGTCGCCCGCACGACGGACGGCGGCGCCGGCCGGGATCCCTCCCGGGTCGGCGCCGCCGTCGGTTTCGGTGTCGCTACGCGGTCAGAGTGCGGTCATGACGTGCTTGACGCGGGTGTAGTCCTCGAAGCCGTAGGCGGAGAGGTCCTTGCCGTAACCGGACTTCTTGAACCCGCCGTGCGGCATCTCCGCGACCAGCGGGATGTGCGTGTTGATCCACACA
>DASSBO010000119.1:0-4200 GCA_035698655.1 Streptomyces sp. | reverse complement strand
CCTGGCGCGGTCTGCGCCCGTCTTACCCTCGTAGTGAGTCCGGGGGCGGAGTCCACCTCCGGAGGACGGCAGTGGTGGCCCGGTCGCGAGTGAGGCGATAGATGGAACGCGAGAGCAGGTTCTTCCAGTGGCGGAAGCACGCCCGGCGGCTCGGCCGCGCGGACGGCGAAGCCGCCGGGCGCGCCGCTGCCGCCCGCGAGGATCTGCTGCTGGCCGCCGCCGGCGCCGGCTTTCCGCTGGCGCCTGCCGCGTTCCCTGAGGGCTACGGCTGCTCGTGCGTGCGCATCGGCTGCCCCACACCCGGACGCCACCCCGTCTCCTTCGGGTGGCAGACGCAGGCCACCACCGACCCGGCGAAGATCAGCCGCTGGGCGCAGGACCAGCCGCGGGCGAACTTCGTCACGGCGACCGGCATCGGTCACGACGTGCTGGACGTACCGGAGCCGGCCGGGCGGGCGGCGCTGGAGCGGCTGGACGCGGAGGATGTCCCGACCGGCCCGGTCGCGGTGTCCGGCGGCGACCGGATGCTGTTCTTCACGGCCTCGCGCGGCACCCCGGACGACGAGGACGAGTGGTGGCCGTGCGAACTGGACTGCCATCCGGAGACGATGGACGAGCACCCGGGCCTGCGCTGGCACTGCCGGGGCAGCTACGTGCCGGTGCCCCCTTCGGTGCTGCCGGGCGACGGACCGGATGCGGTGGTGCGGTGGCTGCGGCCGCCGGTGCCGGATGCGGAACTGCCCGAGCCGCTGACCATGCTGGAGGCACTGACCGACGCCTGCGCGGTCTACGCGGGCGAGATGCCGGACCAGGAGACGGCCGCCCCCTGGCCGGTCCGCTGACCGGGGCCGGCCGGCCCGTTCAGGAGCCCTCGGCCCGGGTCAGGTCCATGATCTGGTCGATGAAGGTGATCTGACCGCCCTGGTCCGCCGCCGGCACCTTCACGGTGTCCTGCGCGATGCGCACGTAGGTCACCGAATGCTCGGGCGTGCCGGACATGAGCGCCTTGACCAGCGGGTTCGACACCTCGACCGTGTAGCCGCTGGGCAGGGTGCGCTTGGTCTGGTGGTGCGAGGCGAAGAAGACCACCGCGCCGCCGTCCTTGGTGCGCAGGGCGAACGGCGTGAACTGCGGCGGCTCGGCGGGCAGGTCGGCGTACTCGGTGCGCACCCTCTCCTGCTGCTGCTCCTTCGCGCGGCTCGCCAGCAGCCCGCTGGTGGCGTCGGCGTCGGCGAACTTCTCACCGGCCCGTTTGCCGAGGTAGGTGGTGTAGGCCTTGCTGAGCCGGCCCGGCGCGATCGTCAGCCCGGAACGGCCCTCGTCCAGCGGGACGTCCTTCACGTGCCCGTCGGACTCGGTGGCGAACTGCGGCATCTCGGACGGCGAGACGACCGCGAGGTAGACGGCCTTCCAGGGGTCGTCGATCGCGTTGCGCTGGAAGACCAGCAGCCAGCGGACCTCGCTGTCGCTCTGCTTGCCTTCGCGCTCGGCCTTGACGTCCGCGACGAACGACTTGGGCCAGCCCGCCTGCTCCGGTATGAGGAAGCGCGGGTCGCTCAGCGACAGCGGCGCGAAGTTCTTCGCCTTCCCGCCGTAGACGGCGTGCCGGGCCTTGAGGCCGGCCTGGTCGATGGCGCCGAGCGCACCCGCCTCGATGGTGCGGTTGACCTGGACGCTGTAGGTCTTGTTGGCCTCGTTGTTCTTGGCCTGGAAGGTCTCAAGAACCTTGCGCGCCTCGGCCTTGCCGATCGCCGGCACGATCGCCGTCTCCCCGTGCACCGTCATGCACCCCGACAGCGTCATCGCCAACACGGCGGCGGCCGTCGCCGCCGTCAGCAACCGGGCTTTCATTCTGCGTCCTCCCCGCACGGGCTTGCGTGGTTCGAAACCTTACCGGTGCGAAGAACACCACAAGCGTGGGGATCAGGTACAGCAGCCAGACGACGACCTGAAGCACCGTCGGGTCGGGCTGGAAGTTGACGGTGCCCTTCAACAGCGTCCCGTACCAGCTGTCCGGCGGGATCTGCGCGCTGACGTCGAACGCGGTGGTGTGCAGGCCGGGCAGCAGGCCGGCCTCCTGCAGGTCGTGGAAGCCGTAGGCCAGCACGCCGGCGGCCACGACGATGAGCGCGCCGCCGGTCCAGGTGAAGAACTTCGCCAGGTTGATGCGCAGCGCGCCGCGGTAGAACAACCAGCCCAGCAGGACGGCGGTCAGCAGGCCCAGCACGGCGCCGAGGAGGGGATCCACGCCGTTGCCGGTGGCGGAGACCGCGCTCCAGATGAACAGCGCCGTCTCCAGGCCCTCCCGGCCGACGGCGAGGAACGCCGTCAGCACGAGGGCGCCGACGCCGACGGCGAGCGCCTGGTCGAGCTTGCCGTGCAGCTCCTTCTTCAGGTGCCGCGCGGTGCGGCGCATCCAGAACACCATCCAGGTGACCAGGCCGACCGCGATGATGGACAGGCTGCCGCCGAGGCCCTCCTGCGCCCTGAAGGTGAGGGTGCTGGAGCCGAACTGGAGCACGGCGCCGAAGGCCATGCTGACCAGGACGGCCGCAGCGATGCCCAGCCAGATGGGCCGCAGGGCGTCCCGGCGGCCGGTCTTGACCAGGTAGGCGATCAGGATGCAGACGACCAGCGAGGCCTCCAGGCCCTCGCGCAGGCCGATCAGGTAGTTGGCGAACATCAGGCCTCGCCTCCTTCGAAGAGTCCCCTGCCCCACCAGTCGTGTCCGTCCCGCACGCCCGGCGGGATCGCGAAGACGGCGGAGGAGACGTGCTCGATGTACTCGTTCAGTGCGTCGTGCCGGGACAGCGACTGCTGCAGCGGCAGGAAGCCGTGCCGGATGTCCCGTTGGTAGGCGAGGAAGAACAGCCCGGCCTCGAGCCGGCCCAGCTTGTCGGTGCCGTCCGTGAAGGAGTAGCCGCGGCGCAGAATGCGGGCGCCGTGGTTGTTCTTCGGGTGGGCGAGGAAGGCGTGCGAGGTGGGCGGCAGCGCCTTGAGGTCGATCGGGTCGCGCTCCTGGTCCTTGCCCAGCGGGGCGCCCTCGCCCTTGGTGCGGCCGAAGACCTGCTGCTGTTCGCGCAGCGAGCTGCGGTCCCAGGTCTCGATGTGCATGCGGATGCGGCGGGCCACCAGGTAGGAGCCGCCGCTCATCCAGCCGGCGCCGTCCTTGCGGCCGACCCACACGTGCTCGGACAGGGCCTGCTCGTCGTCGCCGGAGATGTTGAAGGTGCCGTCCTTGAAGCCCATCAGGTTGCGGGGCGTCTGGGCCTTCGGAGTGGTCGAGGCGGTCTTGCCGAAGCCGAGCTGCGACCAGCGCATCGCGACCGTGCCCATGCCGATGCGGGCGAGGTTGCGGATGGCGTGCACCGCGACCTGCGGGTCGTCCGCGCAGGCCTGCACGCACAGGTCGCCGTGGCTGCGGTCCTCCTCCAGCTGGTCGCCGGGGAAGGCGGGCAGCTCGATCAGCGCCTCCGGACGGCGGTCCTTGAGTCCGAACCGGTCGTCGAACAGGGACGGTCCGACGCCGAAGGTCAGGGTGAGATGGGAGGGCTTGAGCCCCAGGGCCTCGCCGGTGTCGTCCGGGGGTGCGGCAAGCGGCCCGCCGACGGCGCCGTCTCCGACGGGGCGGCCGGCCGTCATGTGCTCGGCGGCCCGCGTCCACTCCTTGAGCACGTCGACGAGCGCCTGGCGGTCGTCGGTCGTCACGTCGAAGGCGGCGAAGTGCATGCGGTCCTGCACGGCCGTGGCGATGCCGGCCTGGTGCGCGCCGTGGAACGGGACGGCCGCGCCCGGGTCGCCGGAGGGCTTCTCACCGGCTTGCACGGCGGCGGCCGTGCCGCCGGCCGCGGCGGCGCCCAGGGCGAGCCCGGCACCGCCCCAGCCGATCAGCCTGCGGCGGGACGGGCCGCCGGGTGCGGTCCGCGTCCCGGTCCCGGCCTCGGTCTCGCTCTCCTGCTGCGGTGCGTCGTCTGCCACGGCGGATCAGGCCTTCGGGGCGACGGCGGCGGCCAACTGCGACAGCGGCTCGGCGAGGGCGTTCACCGCGTCGGACAGCTTCTTGCGGTCGGCCTCCTCGACGGTGTCGTAGGAGACGAAGGTGTCGCCGTCGCGGTACTGCTTCAGCAGGTCGAAGAGGGCCGGGAAGCGCTTGTCGAGTTGCTTGACCAGCTCGGGGTCGTTCTTCTTCGCCACCGGGCG
>DASSBO010000118.1:0-6757 GCA_035698655.1 Streptomyces sp. | reverse complement strand
GCCCGCTGCTGCACGCCGGTGCCGGGTGACCCGATCATCGGGTTCGTCACCCGCGGCAGCGGCGTCTCGGTGCACCGCACCGACTGCGCCAACGTCGACTCACTGTCCCGCGAGCCGGAGCGCATCCTCGAGGTCGAGTGGGCCCCCACCCAGTCCTCGGTGTTCCTGGTGGCCATCCAGGTCGAGGCGCTGGACCGCTCCCGGCTGCTCTCCGACGTCACCCGGGTGCTCTCCGACCAGCACGTCAACATCCTCTCCGCCGCCGTGCAGACCTCCCGGGACCGGGTGGCCGTCTCGAAGTTCACCTTCGAGATGGGCGACCCGAAGCACCTGGGCCACGTGCTGAAGGCGGTGCGCGGCGTGGAGGGCGTCTACGACGTCTACCGCGTCACCTCGGCCCGCAAGTCCTGACGCGCGGGCCGAGGCGAACGTACCGGTGACGGCCGGTCAGCCGCCGAACTCCTGCAGGCCCTTGAGGGCCTGGTCCAGCAGCGCCTGGCGGCCGGCCAGCTCCTGCTCCAGCTTCTCCGCCTTCGCGGTGTTGCCGGCCGCACGGGCCTTGTCCGCCTGACCGCGCAGCGAGTCGACCGCGTCCTGCAGCTGCCCGGTCAGCCCGGCCGCCCGCGCCCGCGCCTCCGGGTTGGTGCGGCGCCACTCGGACTCCTCGGCCTCCTGGATGGCCCGCTCCACCGCGTGCATCCGGCCCTCGATGCGGGACTTGGCCTCCCGCGGCACGTGACCGACCGCGTCCCAGCGCTCGTTGAGCGACCGGAACGCGCTGCGCGCGGCCTTCAGGTCCGTGACCGGCAGCAGCTTCTCCGCCTCGGCGGCCAGTTCCTCCTTGCGGGTCAGGTTCTCCCGCTGTTCCGCGTCACGCTCGGCGAACACCTCGCTGCGCGCCTGGAAGAAGACGTCCTGCGCGCCGCGGAACCGGCTCCACAGGTCCTCCTCGTGCTCGCGCTGCGCCCGCCCGGCCGCCTTCCACTCCCGCATCAGGTCGCGGTACCGGGCCGCGGTCGGCCCCCAGTCCCGGGAGTCCGACAGCGCCTGCGCCTCGGTGACCAGCCGCTCCTTGCGACGACGCGCCTCCTCGCGCTGCGAGTCGAGGTGGGCGAAGTGCGCCTTGCGCCGCTTGGAGAACGTCGAGCGGGCGTGGGAGAAGCGGTGCCACAGCTCGTCGTCGGTCTTGCGGTCCAGCCGCGGCAGACCCTTCCAGGTGTCCACCAGGCCGCGCAGCCGCTCGCCCGCGGCCCGCCACTGCTCGCTCTGCGCGAGCTCCTCGGCCTCGGAGACCAGTTCCTCCTTGGCCCGCCGGCCCTCCTCCGACTGCCGGGCCTTCTTCGCCCTGCGCTCCTCGCGCCGCTCCTCGACCTTCTTCGCGAGGGAGTCCAGCCGGGTGCGCAGTGCGTCCAGGTCACCGACCGCGTGGTGCGCGTCGACCTGTTCCCGCAGGTGCTCGACGGCCGCGTGCGCGTCCTTGGCGGAGAGGTCGGTGGTCTTCACCCTGCGCTCGAGGAGGTTGATCTCGACGGCCAGGCCGTCGTACTTGCGCTCGAAATAGGCGAGGGCCTCCTCGGGGGAACCGGCCTGCCACGAGCCGACGACCTTCTCGCCGTCCGCCGTGCGTACGTACACGGTCCCCGCCTCGTCGACGCGGCCCCACGGGTCGCTGCTCACAGCGCCTCCTCCACAGGATGCCGCGGAGGGCGGTGCGGCCCCCCGGGACATCGTTCACAGTTCTTCTCACGCCCAACATAGGCGAATCACGTGTGCGCTGTCCGCATCCAGCACGGTCGGACTTGCTGGTCCCGGGTGGCCGCGGCCCTGATCAGCGGCGCGGTCAGTCCTTGGTGACCTTCGCGTCGTCGATCACCACGGTCGCGTTCGGCTTCTGCCCGCGCATGCCGCCAGCGCCCGCGTCGGCGATCTTCTTCAGCACCTTCATGCCGGAGTCGGAGATCGTGCCGAACGGCGTGTACTTCGGCGGCAGCGGGCTGTCCTTGTAGACCAGGAAGAACTGGCTGCCGCCGCTGTCGGGCTGGCCCGTGTTGGCCATTGCGACCGTGCCGGCGGGGTAGGTGCCGCCCTTGACGGACTTCGCGTCGAGGTTCTCGTCCGGGATCGTGTAGCCGGGGCCGCCGGATCCGGTGCCGGTCGGGTCGCCGCACTGCAGCACGTAGATGCCCTGCGTGGTCAGCCGGTGGCACGGCGTGTGGTCGAAGAAGTTCTCCTTGGCCAGGAACGCGAAGGAGTTGACCGTGTGCGGCGCCGCGGCGGCGTCCATCGCGATGTCGATGTCGCCGCACGTGGTGTGCAGCGACATCGTGTAGTCCGCCTTCTTGTCGACGGTGAGCTTCGGCTCCTTCTTCCACTGCTTGCCGTTCGGCTTGCCCTTGGCCGGCTTGTCGCACGGGTCCGGAGCCTTGCTCGGCGACGGCGAGGCCGCATCCGCGGCGTTGTCGGTTTTGCCGTCCGTGTCCGCGTTGTCGAAGGCCGCGAAGGCCCCGACCGAACCCAGCACGACGACCACCGCGGCCGCGATGACCGCGCCACGGATCCGCGCCTTGCGACGGGCCTGGACGCGGCGCTGCTGCTGCCGCAGGTACTTCTCGCGTGCGAGCTGCTTGCGCCGCTGCTCACTGCTGACCACGGGTCGACTCCTTCGGAACGTGCGTGCTACAGGCCTATGGGACGTGGCCCGTACGGTATACGGGTTCGCGGCGCGCGCACCGCCGCCGGTAGGCTTCGGGGCAGCTGATACCCACCGTCGGACGACTGAAGGACGATCGTGCTCGTTGCCGGGTTCCCCGCCGGGGCCTGGGGGACCAATTGTTACCTGGTCGCCCCCGCCGCCGGCGAGGAGTGCGTGATCATCGACCCGGGCCACCAGGCCACCGAGGGTGTGCGGGAGACCGTCGCCAAACACCGGCTGAAGCCGGTCGCGGTGATCCTCACCCACGGCCACATCGACCACGTCGCCTCCGTGGTCCCGGTCTGCGGCGCGCACGGCGTGCCCGCCTGGATCCACCCCGAGGAACGCTACATGATGAGCGACCCGGAGAATGCGCTGGGCCGCGGCATCGGGCAGCAGCTGATGGGCGAGCTCACCGTCGGCGAACCCGACGACGTCGAGGAGCTGACCGACGGCGCGAAGCTGAGCCTGGCCGGTCTGGACTTCTCCGTCGCGCACGCCCCCGGCCATACCAAGGGGTCGGTGACCTTCGGGATGCCCGAGCAGGCGGACGTGCCGCCCGTGCTGTTCTCGGGAGACCTGCTGTTCGCCGGCTCCGTCGGACGCACCGACCTGCCCGGCGGCGACCACGCCGAGCTCCTGCAGTCGCTGGCGCGTGTGTGCCTGCCGCTTCAGGACTCCACCGTGGTGCTGGCCGGACACGGTCCTCAGACGACCATCGGCCGTGAGCGCGCCGGCAACCCCTTCCTGCACGAGGTGGCGGCCGGCGCCGCCGGGGGCGGCACGGGTGCCGCCCCACGACGAGGAATGTGACGAGAGTCTTACGTGAGCACCTTCTCCGCCCCCAAGGGCACCTACGACCTGATCCCGCCGGAGTCCGGCGACTTCCTCGCGGTACGCGAGGCGCTGGCCGCGCCGCTGCGCCGGGCCGGCTACGGCTACGTGGAGACACCCGGCTTCGAGCACGTCGAGCTGTTCTCCCGCGGCGTCGGCGAGTCCACCGACATCGTGACCAAGGAGATGTACACCCTCACCACCAAGGGCGGCGACGAACTCGCGCTGCGCCCCGAGGGCACCGCCTCCGTGCTGCGCGCGGCCCTGCAGGCCAACCTGCACCGCGGCGCGCTGCCGGCCAAGCTGTGGTACTCCGGCTCGTACTACCGCTACGAGCGCCCGCAGGCGGGCCGCTACCGGCACTTCTCCCAGGTCGGGGCCGAGGCGCTCGGTGCGGAGGACCCGGCGCTGGACGCCGAACTGATCATCCTGGCCTACGACGCCTACCGGTCGCTGGGCCTGCGCAACTTCCGCATCCTGCTCAACTCGCTCGGCGACTCCGAGTGCCGGCCGCGCTACCGTGCGGCGCTGCAGGAGTTCCTGCGCCGTCTCGACCTGGACGAGGACACCCGGCGCCGCATCGAGATCAACCCGCTGCGGGTCCTGGACGACAAACGCGAGTCCGTGCAGCGGCAGCTGACCGGCGCACCGATGATGCGCGACCACCTGTGCGAGGCCTGCAAGGACTACCACGAGCAGGTGCGTGACCTGCTCAGCTCCGCCGGCGTCACCTTCGAGGACGACCCGCAGCTGGTGCGCGGCCTGGACTACTACACGCGCACGACCTTCGAGTTCGTGCACGGCGGGCTGGGATCGCAGTCGGCCGTCGGCGGCGGCGGTCGCTACGACGGGCTGTCGCAGATGCTCGGCGGTCCGCAGCTGCCCTCGGTGGGCTGGGCGCTCGGCGTGGACCGCACGGTCCTCGCGCTGCGTGCGGAGGGCATCACGCTCGAGACGGCCCCCGCGGCCGAGGTCTACGCGGTGCCGCTCGGCGACGAGGCCCGGCGGGTGCTCTTCAACACCGTCACCGAGCTGCGCCGCGAGGGCGTTCCGGCGGACTTCGCCTACGGTGGCAAGGGCATGAAGAACGCCATGAAGTCGGCCAACCGCTCCGGGGCGCGGATCGCCCTGGTGCTGGGCGAGCGGGACATCGCCGACGGCGTGGTCCAGGTCAAGGACCTCGACAGCGGTGAGCAGCAGCCGGTGCCACTCGATCGGGTGGTGACCGAGGTGCGGGCGAAGCTCAGCTGACCGCTGGTCCGTTGGGGCAGAATGAGCACGACGGACCACGAAGAGACGACGGGACGAAGGACGCCATGACGACGACGGCACCTGCCCACCACTCCGCCACCGCGCCGGACGACGGGGGCGGACACCAGGGGGGTGCCGTCGGCGCCGGCCGCGCCTTCGCGTGGACACTCATCCTGGCCGGCGCGGCCGGGCTCATCGCCGCCTGGGCGATCAGCGTCGACGAGTACAAACTGCTCACGGCGAAGATCGCCGGGGAGACGTTCACCCCCGGCTGCAGCCTCAACCCGATCGTCTCCTGCGGCAGCGTGATGCAGAGCGACCAGGCGACGGTCTTCGGCCCGCCGAACCCGTTCATCGGCCTGTGGGCGTACGCGATCGTGCTGGGCGTCGGCGTCAGCCTGCTGACCGGCGCCCGGTTCCACCGCTGGTACTGGCTGACGTTCAACGCCGGCTGCCTGGGCGGCATCGTCTTCGTCAGCTGGCTCCAGTACCAGTCGATCTACAACATCAACGCGCTGTGCCTGTGGTGCTGCCTGGCCTGGGTCGGGACGATCGTCGCCTTCTGGTACGTCACCGGGTACAACATCAAGCAGGGTTTCCTGCCCGCGCCGGCCCGGGTGCGCAGCCTCATCGAGGAGTTCCACTGGGTCGTCCCGGTGCTGCACGTCGGTGTGATCGGCCTGCTCATCCTCACCCACTTCTGGTACTTCTGGAGCAAGTGACGGGTCCGGCCGCGCTGTCAGCGGGCTGAATTAGGGTTGCCGTCGTGGAACCCGACCTGTTCACCGCCGCCGCAGAGGAGCGGCAGGCGAAGGACCCCGCAGCCAGCCCGCTCGCCGTGCGGATGCGTCCGCGCACCCTGGACGAGGTGGTGGGCCAGCAGCATCTGCTGCGGCCCGGATCCCCGCTCCGCCGGCTCGTCGGCGAGGGCGGCGGCGGTCCGGCGGGCACCTCGTCGGTGATGCTGTGGGGCCCGCCGGGCACCGGCAAGACGACCCTCGCCTACGTGGTCAGCCAGGCCACGGACGCGCGCTTCGTCGAACTGTCGGCGATCACTGCGGGTGTGAAGGAGGTGCGCGCCGTCATCGACGGTGCCCGCCGCTCCTCGGGGGCCTACGGCAAGGACACCGTCCTCTTCCTCGACGAGATCCACCGCTTCAGCAAGGCCCAGCAGGACTCCCTGCTGCCCGCCGTGGAGAACCGCTGGGTGACGCTCATCGCGGCGACGACCGAGAACCCGTACTTCTCGGTGATCTCCCCGCTGCTGTCCCGTTCCCTGCTGCTCACTCTGGAGCCGCTCACCGAGGACGACCTGCGAGGGCTGCTGCACCGTGCCGTGGCGGACGAACGCGGCCTGAACGGTTCGGTCACCCTGCCCGAGGACGCCGAGAACCACTTGCTGCGCATCGCCGGCGGTGACGCGCGCCGCGCCCTGACCGCGCTCGAGGCCGGTGCGGGCGCCGCGCTGGCCAAGGGCGAGGAGAGCATCAGCCTGGCCTCGCTGGAGGAGGCCGTCGACCGCGCCGCGGTGAAGTACGACCGCGACGGCGACCAGCACTACGACGTGGCCAGCGCGCTGATCAAGTCCATCCGCGGCTCCGACGTGGACGCCGCCCTGCACTACCTGGCGCGGATGATCGAGGCGGGGGAGGACCCGCGGTTCATCGCCCGGCGGCTGATGATCTCCGCCAGCGAGGACATCGGCATGGGCGACCCGACCGCGCTGCAGACCGCGGTGGCCGCGGCACAGGCGGTCGCCATGATCGGGTTCCCCGAGGCGCGCATCACCCTCGGGCAGACCGTGGTGGCGCTGGCACTGGCCCCCAAGTCCAACGCCGCCTACCTGGCCATCGACGCGGCCCTGGCCGACGTGCGGGCGGGGAAGGCCGGCCCGGTACCGGCGCACCTGCGGGACAGCCACTACAAGGGCTCGGCGAAGCTCGGCCACGGCGAGGGCTACCGGTACCCGCACGACGTGCC
>DASSBO010000117.1:0-2842 GCA_035698655.1 Streptomyces sp. | reverse complement strand
ACGGCAAGCGGATACGCAACGTCCTGATCGCGGGCACCGGTGTCGCCGGCATGCTGGCCCTGAGCGCCTGCGCGGCCGACACCGGCGCGTCCGGCGGCGGCGGTGGCGGCTCGGTCACCCTCACCCAGGCCTCCTGGGTCGGCTCGGAGGCGAACGTCGCCGTGGCCAAGAAGCTGCTCGAGGACGAGATGGGCATGACGGTCCACGTCAAGCAGCTGGACGAGCCGGTCGCCTGGGACGCGCTGAACAGCGGCCAGGCCGACGTCATCCTGGAGGACTGGGACGGTGTTCCGAAGAAGGAGCACCTGTACGTCGACAAGAAGAAGAGCGTCGTCCCGGCCGGCGACCTCGGCGTGAAGGGCCACATCGGCTGGTTCGTGCCGAAGTACTACGCCGAGAAGCACCCGGACATCAAGAACTACGAGAACCTCAACAAGCACTGGAAGGACTTCCAGACCTCCGAGAGCGGCGACAAGGGCCAGTTCATCGGTGCGGCTCCCTCGTACACCTCGCACGACAAGGAGCTCATCAAGAACTTCGACCTGAACTTCAAGGTCCTGCCCACGGGCAGCGAGGCCGCGCAGCTCAAGGAGATGCAGCGGCTGTACAAGGCCAAGAAGCCCTTCATCGGCTACTGGTGGCAGCCGCAGTGGATGAACGCGCAGATCAAGATGGTCGAGGTCAAGCTGCCGCCGTACAAGGACGGCTGCCTGAAGCCGGCCGAGGACGCCAAGTGCGGCTACCAGACGCTGGACCTGCACAAGTTCATGAGCGACGACTTCGCCAAGAACGGCGGCAAGGCGGCGGAGTTCGTCGAGAACTTCAAGTGGTCGACCGCGGACCAGAACAAGGTCGCGCAGATGATCGCCGGCAAGCACATGAGCGACGACGAGGCCGCGGCCAAGTGGATCGAGAACAACAAGGACGTCTGGCAGAAGTGGATCCCGAAGAAGTGACCTGACCTGCCACCCCGACCGCCCCCGGAACGCCAGGCGTTACCGGGGGCGGTCGGCGCTTGCTCAGCCTTGCTGCCTCGCCAGGCTCGCCGGGGTGCGGCGGATGGTGACCTGGAAGCGGTTCCAGGAGTTGATCGCCACGATCTGGGCGATCAGGCGGGCCAGTTCGGCCTCCTCGAACTGCTTCGCGGCCTCCGCGTAGACCTCGTCCGGCACGAAGCCGTCCGTCAGCAGCGTGACCGCCTCGGCCAGTGCCAGCGCGGCGCGCTCGCGCGGGGAGTAGAGGCCGTCCGCCTCCTCCCAGGCCGGGAGCAGGTCGAGCTTCAGCTGGTCGATCCCCATCTTGCGCGCGTCGGTGTTGTGCATGTCCAGGCAGAACGCGCACTTGTTGATCTGCGAGCAGCGGATCTTGATCAGCTCACCGATCTCCGGGTCGAGGCCGTCCGCCGCGGCCCGCTGGAAGGCCGCCATGCCCTGGTAGAGGTCGGGAGCGGCCTTCCACACGTTGATTCGTGCACTGTCGGTCGTCATGCCCCCGAGCCTATGGCCGGGGGCTGACAACTCCTCACCCCGTTTTCCGTCAGGCGGACAGCACCGAGCGCAGCCGGTCCAGGCCCCAGTCCAGGTCCTCCTTGGTGATGACCAGCGGCGGGGCGATGCGGATCGTCGAGCCGTGGGTGTCCTTGACCAGGACGCCCTCGGCCATCAGCTTCTCGGAGATCTCCCGGCCCGTGCCGTGTGCCGGGTCGATGTCGACGCCCGCCCACAGCCCGCGGCCGCGGACCTCGCGGACCGCGCCCTCCCCGGCGAGCGTGGCCAGCTCGCGGTGCAGGTGTTCGCCCAGCTCGGTCGCCCGCTCCTGGTACTCGCCGGTGCGCAGCATGGAGACGACCTCCAGCGCCACCGCGCAGGCCAGCGGGTTGCCGCCGAAGGTCGAGCCGTGCTCGCCCGGCTTGTAGACGCCGAGCACCTCGCGCGAGGAGACGACGGCCGAGACGGGCACGATGCCGCCGCCCAGCGCCTTGCCGAGGACGTACATGTCCGGGACGACGTTCTCGTGCTCGCAGGCGAAGGTGGCGCCGGTCCGGCCCAGGCCGGACTGGATCTCGTCGGCGATGAAGAGCACGTTGCGGGAGCGGGTCAGCTCGCGGACGCCGGAGAGGTAGCCGGCCGGCGGCACGAGCACGCCGGCTTCGCCCTGGATCGGCTCCAGCAGGACGGCGACGGTGTCGTCGTCCACGGCGGCGTCGAGGGCGACGAGGTCCCCGTAGGGGACGACCTCGAAGCCCGGCGTGTAGGGGCCGAAGTCGGCGCGGGCCTCGTCGTCCGTGGAGAAGCTCACGATGGTGGTCGTGCGCCCGTGGAAGTTGTTCGCCGCCACGACGATCTTGGCCTTGCCCTGCGGGACGCCCTTGACCTGGTAGCCCCACTTGCGGGCGGTCTTCACGGCCGTCTCGACGGCCTCGGCGCCGGTGTTCATCGGCAGGACCATGTCCATGCCGCACAGCTCGGCCAGCGCGGCCGAGAACTCGGCGAAGCGGTCGTGGTGGAACGCACGTGAGGTGAGCGTCACCCGCTCCAGCTGGTTCTTCGCCGCGTCGATGAGCCGGCGGTTGCCGTGGCCGAAGTTGAGCGCCGAGTAACCGGCGAGCATGTCGAGGTAGCGACGGCCCTCCACGTCCGTCATCCACGCGCCCTCCGCCGAGGCGACGACCACGGGCAGCGGGTGGTAGTTGTGCGCGCTGTGCGCGTCGGCGGAGGCGATCAGCTCGGCGGACGTTGCCATGGGGTGGGGCTCCGTTCTCGGTGTGCTCGGTGTGCTGGGTGTGCTGGGTGCCGGGTACGGCACGCTGGTGCTCACTTTCTATCGTCGGCAGCGCGCGACG
>DASSBO010000116.1:0-13449 GCA_035698655.1 Streptomyces sp. | reverse complement strand
GACCTGCGCACGGTCGTAGCCGCGCCGCACGAACTCGAACCCGACGGTCCGGCCGGCCGGCGACTCGTCTGCCGGTGAGCCGAGGTCCGGCAGCCTGCCGTGCTCCAACTCGGCGGCCTGCCGCAGCGCTTCGTCGCGTTGCCCGACGAGCCGGGTCACCGTCTCCGCCACCTGCTGCCGGTCGTAGCCCCGCCGCACGATCTTGAAGCCGAAATCCGGTTCCACAGTGTTCTCCCCCTTCGACAAACGTGCCCCTCAGGGCTCACATGCCCCGACCCATCCAAGCATCCCGGTGACCGGCCCGGTGCTACGGTCTTCTCCGTGATGACCGGTCCGGCGATACGCCACTCACGGACGGGCGATCCGGTCGTGTACTGATCGCCCGGCGCGCGTGCTCCGCGCGCGGTCCGCCGCGGGATGTTCCACACCCCCGCGTCAGCCGACCGCACAGCCAAGGAGCATGCATGACCGCAACGTTCAACCACACCATCGTCGCGGCGAAGGACCCGGAGGTCTCCGCCGCGTTCTACCGGGACCTGCTGGAGGCCCGGGAGGCCCCGTCCTGGGGGCCGTTCCGCAACCTGCAGCTCGAGGACGGGTTCCTGCTGCAGTTCGCCGCACCGCCCGTCGACTTCCCGCCGCAGCACTACGCGTTCCTGCTCGACGACGCGCACTTCGACCGCGCCTATGCCCGGATCCGGGACGAGGAGCGGGAGCACTGGGCCGACCCACAGCAGACGCGGCCCGGTCGGACGAACACCGAGCACGGCGGGCGGGGCGTCTACCTGCTGGACCCGGCCGGGCACTACCTGGAGCTGATCACCCGGCCGTACCTCTGACCGGTCAGACGTAGCGCTCGAGGATCGAGGACTCGGCCAGCCGGGACAGGCCCTCGCGGACCGAGCGGGCCCGCGCCTCGCCGACGCCGTCGACGGTCTGCAGGTCGTCGACGCTGGCGGCCAGCAGCTTCTGCAGGCCGCCGAAGTGGTCGACCAGCCGGTCGATGATGGTGTTCGGCAGCCGCGGGACCTTCGCCAGCAGCCGGAAGCCGCGCGGGGAGACCCCGGAGTCCAGCGTCTCGGGCGCGCCGGAGTAGCCCAGCGCCCGTGCCACCGTGGCCAGTTCGAGCAGTTCGGAGTGCGTGAGCCGGTCCAGCTCGCTGAGCGCCTCCGGCACGGTGCGCGAGCGGCGGCCGCCGGAGCCGGGCTGCGGGACGTAGTCGCGGGCGACGAGTTCGCGCTCCGGCTCGACGCCGGCGATCAGCTCGTCCAGCTGCAGGGAGAGCAGCCGCCCGTCGGTGCCGAGCTCCACGACGTACTCGGCGATCTCGGTGGCGATGCGGCGGACCATCTCCAGCCGCTGCGCGACGGCGGTCACGTCCCGGACGGTCACCAGGTCCTCGATCTCCAGCGCGGAGAGCGTGCCGGCGACCTCGTCCAGGCGCAGCTTGTAGCGCTCCAGCGTGGCCAGGGCCTGGTTCGCGCGGGAGAGGATCGCGGCGGAGTCCTCCATGACGCGGCGCTGGCCGTCCACGTAGAGGGCGATGAGCCGCATCGACTGGCTGACGGAGACCACGGGGAAGCCCGTCTGGATCGACACGCGCTGCGCGGTGCGGTGCCGGGTGCCGGTCTCCTCGGTGGGGATCGCCGCGTCCGGCACGAGCTGCACGCCGGCCCGCACGATCTTGGTGATGTCACGGTCGAGGATGAGCGCGCCGTCCAGCTTGCACAGCTCGCGCAGCCGCGTCGCGGAGAAGTCCACGTCGAGGACGAAGCCGCCGGTGCACAGCGACTCGACCGTCTTGTCCATGCCGAGGACGATCAGCCCTCCGGTGTTGCCGCGCAGGACGCGCTCCAGCCCGTCGCGCAGGGCGGTGCCCGGCGCGACCGCGCTCAACGAGGCGCGCATGAGGCGTTCGGAGCCCGAGCTCCCCGAGGCCCTCCCGGGAGCCGATGCCCGGTCGTTGGCTGCCACTGCACTCCTTCGGTCTGCGTCGGTGTGCCCTGGCCTGCCCGAGCGGCACCGACGCGCTGGCGGGCGGGACCGGGGCAAAGTCTACCGGCGGCCCGCCTCCTCCCGTGGCGCACGGCCCGAGGTGCGGTCCCCGGCGCGGTCCGACGTGCGGTCCGGGCGGGACGGCAGCACCCGCAGCGCCTCGCCGACGTCGGCCACCTCCAGCACCCGCATCCCGTCGGGCACCCGGCCGGGATCGGCGGGCACCAGCGCGTGTGTGAAGCCCAGCCGCGCCGCCTCCGACAGCCGCCGCTGGACGCCGGTGACCCGCCGCACCTCGCCGGCCAGCCCCACCTCGCCGATCGCCACCAGGTTCTTCGGCAGCGGGGTGTCGCTCGCGGCGCTCGCCAGGGCGAGGGCGACTGCAAGGTCGGCCGCCGGTTCGGACAGCTTCACACCGCCGACGGTGGCGCTGTAGATGTCCCGCTTGCCCAGGGCGCTGATCCGGCCGCGCTGCTCCAGCACGGCCAGCATCATCGACACCCGGGACGTCTCCAGTCCGGAGGTGGTCCGGCGCGGGGAGGGGATCTGGCTGTCGACGGTGAGCGCCTGCACCTCGGCCACCAGCGGGCGGCGGCCCTCCAGCGTCACGGTCAGGCAGGTGCCGGGCACCGGCTCGTCGCGCCGGGTGAGGAAGAGGCCCGAGGGGTCGGCCAGGCCCGTGATGCCCTCGTCGTGCAGTTCGAAGCAGCCCACCTCGTCCGTCGCGCCGTAGCGGTTCTTCACGCCGCGCACCAGGCGCAGCCGGGCGTGCCGGTCGCCCTCGAAGTGCAGCACCACGTCGACCAGGTGTTCCAGCAGCCGGGGGCCGGCGATGGCGCCGTCCTTCGTCACGTGCCCGACGAGGAGCGTCGACATGCCGCGCTCCTTCGAGGCGCGGATCAGCGCGCCCGCCACCTCGCGGACCTGGGCGACGCCGCCCGGCGCGCCGTCGATCTCGGGAGAGGCGACGGTCTGCACGGAGTCCATGATCAGCAGGGACGGTTTCACGTCGTCGAGGTGTCCGAGCACGGCCGACAGGTCGGTCTCGGCCGCGAGGAACAGGTGGTCGCTCAGGGCGCCGATCCGGTCCGCCCGCAGCCGCACCTGGCTCGCGGACTCCTCGCCGGTGACGTACAGCGTCGGCTGCCGGGCGCTCGCCGCCTTCGCCGCGACGTCGAGCAGCAGGGTGGACTTGCCGACGCCGGGCTCGCCGGCCAGCAGGATCACCGCGCCGGGCACCAGGCCGCCGCCGAGCACCCGGTCCAGTTCGGGCACGCCGGTGCCGCGGGCGGTCGCCTGCGTGCCGTCGACCTGGCCGATCGGGAGGGCGGGCGCGGTGACGCGGCCCGGCGTCGTCGTCCGCACGGCGGGCGCGCCGCCCGCCTCCTCGACCGTGCCCCAGGCGTGGCACTCCGGGCAGCGGCCGAGCCACTTCGCGGTCGTCCAGCCGCACTCGGTGCAGCGGTAGCTCGGGCGGTCCTTCGCGGACGTCTTACGGGCAGCCATGAGGTCACGGTAGCGGCGGCCTCCGACAGTCCCACCCCCGCGCACGCACCGGCGCTGGAAGAGGTGTTCGGGCGCCCTGTCCCCTTTTGAGGGAGAAGGTCACCCGTATGGGTTAAACCCCTGCCTGGCGCGCATGTGGATCACCACAACGGTCCTACCGTCGTCGGGATGATGCACACGAAGCGCGAGCACCCCACGCACACCGCCGGCGCCCACCGCGCGCACCAGGTGCGCCGCCGGGCGCAGTCGCGCTCGGACCGCTACGAGCCCTATCTCGACGGTCTGTTCACCTACTGCCTGTCGGTGATGTGCGAACACGACGCGGCCACCGCCGCCCTCGGCGAGGCGCTGGCCCTGGCCGAGCGGCAGCGCGGCCGCGACCGGATGCCGGCCGACCCGAAGCTGTTCCGGCCGTGGCTGTACGCCCTGGCGCGCTGGGCCTGTCTGCGCCGGCTGGCCGAGCTCCGGCAGACGGAACGCGACCGCCGCGGGCACGGGCGTACGGGCGCCGAGCCGACCGGCCCCACCGGCGCAGCCGCCACCCAGCGCCGGCGCGACCTGGCGGCGCTCGCCTGGCCGGAGGCGGCCGGCACCACGCCCGGCCAGCGCGAGGCGCTCGAACTCGCCGTCCGGCACGGCCTGCCGGCCCGCGAGGTGGCCGCCGTGCTGTCCATGGCCCCGGACACCGCCGTCGACGTGCTGACGGCCGCCGCCTGCGAGGTGGAGCGCACGCGTGCCGCGCTCGCCGTCGTCGAGTCCGGCAACTGCCCGGCCGTGGCCCGGCTCGCCGGCGACGACCGGCTCTTCCTCGGCGCGGCCCTGCGCCGCGAACTGGTGCGGCACGTCGACGACTGCCCGGAGTGCCGGCGGGCCGCCGAGCGCGCGATGGCCGGCGTGACCTGGCCCGGCACCGCACCGGTGGGCCGGGCGCCGCTCGCCGTGCTGCAGTGTCCGCGGCCGGCCGTCACCGCGGCGGTACGGGCGGCGCAGCGGGCCCGCTGCCAGCACACCCCGCGGTGTGACAAAA
Organism: Streptomyces sp.; assembly: GCA_035698655.1. Lineage (GTDB taxonomy): Bacteria > Actinomycetota > Actinomycetes > Streptomycetales > Streptomycetaceae > Streptomyces. Next base: position 8,921 of record DASSBO010000116.1, on the reverse strand, counting down.
ACGGTTTCCCGCTGGACGTGAAGGACCGTGCCGCCCGCCGCGACCGGATCCGCAACCGCGCGGTGACGACGACGGTCGTCGCCACCGTGGTGGCCGCCCCCGTGCTGGCCCTGTGGGCGGCCTACCGCGGGGCGCCGCTGACCGGCGAGGGACGGGACGCCGCGTCCGTCTCCGCCGCCGAACGCGACGGCGAGCAGCCGAGCCTGGACGGCCACCCGTACGAGAACGCCGGGCGGGCCGAGGGCGCGGCGAAGAAGCACGGCAAGCACGAATCGGACGTCTCCGTCGAGGTGGTCAGCGCCGACCCGTCCGACGACCCGTCGAGCCCGGGGGCGACTGGGCTGACCGTCACGGCGCACTCCGTCGGCGGCGGTTCGCTCGTCACCTTGACGGCGACCGGCGGCGAGGCGGTGAGCTGGGGCGCCTCGACGAGCGCGTCCTGGCTGGTGCTCAGCAACACCGGCGGCACGCTGCAGCCGGGGCAGACCGCCTCGTTCACGGTGCGGGTGGTGGAGTCGCGGGAGCCGGCGGGCGCCTGGTCGGCCCGCATCCACATCGCCCCGGCGGGCGCCGTCGTCACGCTGTCCGGCCGCGGCGCGCCGGCCGACACCCCGGCCGGCGGCCCGGCCGACCCGGGCGGTCCCGCTCCGACGCATTCGTCCTCGCCGTCGACCACGCCGGACGACCCGGCGAGCCCGTCGGAGGAGCCCACCAGCCCGTCCCCGACGACGACGCCGTCCACGACCCCCTCGTCCCCCACCCCGACGCCGAGCACCTCGGGCACGCCGAGCTGACGTCGTTCTCGGCGGGTCAGGCCGGGACGGGGGTCTTCGTCTCGGCGGAGGTCTCCGGCTCGGTGCCGTCGCCCTCGTCCTCGGGCTTGACCGAGCTGCGCAGCGGGACCTCCTTGAGGAAGATCGCGCCTGCCAGGGCGATGACGGAGACGGCCGCGGCGACGAGGAACACGATGTGCGAGCCGTCCGAGACCGCGTACTTGTAGGCCTCCTGCACCGGGGCGGGCAGCTGCGCCAGCAGGTCCGGGGTCAGCTGGGCCGGGCCACCCTTGCCTGCGGCCGGGCCGAGCCGGTCGGTCATCGTCTCGTGCACCTGGTTGGCGAAGAGCGTGCCCATCAGGGCGACGCCGAACGAGCCGCCGATGGTGCGGAACAGGGTGGTCGTGGAGGAGGCGACACCCATGTCCTTCAGCTGGACGCTGTTCTGCGCGATGAGCATGGTCAGCTGCATCAGGAAGCCCATGCCGGCGCCGAGCACCGCCATGTAGACGCTGGAGGTGAAGCGGGTGGTGCCGACCTCCATCTGGGCGAGCAGGAACAGGCCGACGGGGATGATCGCGCCGCCGATGATCGGGTACCAGCGGTATTTGCCGGTCGCGGTGACGGCCCGGCCGGTGATGACCGAGACGACCATCATCGACAGCAGCGTCGGCAGGAGCAGCAGGCCGGAGTTGGTGGCCGAGGCGCCCTGGACGGTCTGCTGGAACAGCGGCAGGAACGTCATCGAGCCGAACATCACGAAGCCGAGCACGAAGCCGATGACGGTGATCAGCGACATGTTGCGGTTGCGGAAGACGCCCAGCGGCAGGATCGGCTCGGCGACCTTGCGCTCGACGAAGACGAACGCGACCAGGGCGACCACCGCGGCGGCCGCGAGGCCGATGATGGTCGCGGAGCTCCAGTCGTACTCGGTGCCGCCCCAGCTGGCGACGAGCACGGCTCCGGTGATGCCGACGGTGAGCAGCGCGGCGCCGCCGTAGTCGATCCGGCCGGCAGCCCGCTTCTTCGGCAGGTGCAGCACGGCGGAGATCATGGCGAGGGCGATGGCGCCCAGCGGCAGGTTGATGTAGAAGGCCCAGCGCCAGCCGAGGTGGTCGGTCAGGGTGCCGCCGACGAGCGGTCCGCCGATCATGGCCAGCGACATCACGCCGGCGATCATGCCGGTGTACTTGCCGCGCTCACGCGGCGAGATCAGGTCGCCGATGATCGCCATGACGCCGACCATCAGACCACCGGCGCCCAGCCCCTGCAGGGCGCGGAAGCCGATGAGCTGGCCCATGCTCTGGGCGGCGCCGGACGCGGCGGAGCCGGCCAGGAAGATGACGATCGAGGTGAGGAAGGAACCCTTCCTCCCGTACATGTCTCCGAGCTTTCCCCACAGCGGGGTGGAGGCGGCGGTGGTGAGCGTGTAGGCGGTGACGACCCACGCGAGGTGGTCCAGGCCGCCCAGTTCGCCGACGATCGTGGGCATCGCGGTGCCGACGATCATGTTGTCGAGCATCGCGAGCATCATCGCGATCAGCAGGGCGAACAGCACGACGTTCACGCTGCGCGGCTTCTTCGCCTGCTCCTTCGGTATGCCCTCGTTGGTCTCAGCGGTCACGGCCTCACGCCTCCCGTAATCCCCCCGGCGCAGACACTTACCTGTCGCCCGGCTAGTTAGTACAGTAGGACAGTAGGTCTTTACTAGCCGGGCGTCAAGTAAGTTTGGGAGCGCAGCCATGAGCAGGGGCAACACCCGCCAGCGGATCCAGGAGGTGGCGCTGGAGCTCTTCGCGGACCACGGCTACGAGAAGACCTCGCTCCGCGAGATCGCCGAGCACCTGGGCGTCACGAAGGCCGCGCTGTACTACCACTTCCGCACCAAGGAGGACCTGGTCGTCAGCATCTTCGAGGACCTCAACCGGCCGGTGGCCGAGCTGATCGAGTGGGCCGAGCAGCAGCCGCACACCCTGGAGACGAAGAAGGAGGTGCTGCGCCGCTACAGCCTCGCGCTGGGCGACGCGCTGCCGCTCTTCCGCTTCCTGCAGGAGAACCAGGCCGCCCTGCGGGACCTGAGCCTGGGGCAGCGGATGAAGGAGCGGATGGTCCACCTGTCCTCGCTGCTCCGGGACGACGACGCCCCGCTGGTCGACCAGATGCGGGCGGTCTCGGCGCTGTTCACCATGCACGCGGGGATGTTCGCCTGGCGCGAGGTGAAGGGCGAGCCGGAGGAGCGGCGGCTGGCGGCGCTCCAGGTGGCCGAGGAGCTCATCACCGTCGCCCACGGCGGCGAACGGGCCGCCTGACGTACCGGAGCCCGTCCCGCCGGGCGGCGGGACGGGCTCCGGTGCGGCGAGAGGCGTCAGCCGCGCAGCAGGCGGCCCTTCTTGTCGGTGCGCTGGTCGCTGACGAAGAAGATGATGGCGTCGATCAGCGCCCAGACGCCGAGGCCGCCGCAGGTGAGGAGCTGGGCGATCGCCATGCCGACGTGCCCGGTGTAGAAGCGGCCGATGCCGAGGCCGCCGAAGAACAGCTGCAGCAGCCCGGCGATCACCTTGGACTTCTCGGAGTACGGCTGACCGTTCGGCGCGTGGCCGTAGGGGGCGTTCATCGGGGTGGACACGGAAGTTGCTCCTTGCTGACCTGACGGGACATGCGACCGGCGCGGACTCGCCGGTCACCGAAGGGACCGGCGACGCCGTACGGAGGTTGCACGGCCGACCGAATCGTGATCATCCGGTGATCTGCGCGCCGGTCACCCGCCGACGACGTTGCGCGCGACGCACCACACCACGGCCACCGTGATCACCACGGCGCTGCCCCGCGCGCTCAGCTCGGGCCGGTAACGCCGGCCACGCAGCCCGGCGAGCAGCCAGCGACCCGCCAGGACGGCCCCGAGAGGCAGGCCCACAAGCAGCAGGGCGGCGTTGTCGTGGAAGGCGGCGGCGAACTGCCCGTGCATCAGGTCGTAGGCCATCCGCGTGCCGCCGCAGGCCGGACACAGCAGCCCCGTCAGCCAGTTGAACGGGCAGCGTGGCAGCCAGTGCCCGCTCTCGTGCGGGTTCGTGTTCCACAGGTACGCGGCGCCCGCCGCGCCGGCCAGCAGCGTGGCCAGGGGCGCGGCGGCCGGGTGTGCAGCGGCGCGGCGCAGCGCGGAGCCGGACGAGGACCGGAGCGGGATCAGGGACATGAGCGCGTACCCCCGTGCGGTGTGCGGAACTCCCTCATCCTGCCAGCTTCACCGGATCCGGTGCGGACCGGTCGCCGGGCATGGCCGTGCCCCGGGCCCGCCCCTTAGGGTGGTGGTGCCGCTTCTTCGTCGTCAACAACCGCCGCACGCTTGCCACATGGCCCCGGGGGAACCGTCATGGAGCCTGCCGTCCGTCTCGCCTCCAGCGCCGCAGCGCCTCTCGTCGGCGACCTGTTCGCCTCACGGGCGCCGGTTGCCGACGAGGAGCTGATCGCCGGGCTGGTGGCCTTCCGCGGCGACGCCCACGGCGGCTACGAGGCACTGGAGCGGATCGCGGGCGCGTTCGTCCGGCTCGGGAGCACGCCGCAGACCGCCCCGCCGCCGGAGGAGACCGAGGCCGTCACCGCGGTGCTCGCGCGCACGCTGTACGGACTGGGCGAGCTGGACACCACCGTTGTGCAGGCCGTCGGCATGGGCCCGCAGGACTACGCGCGCAGGCTGCGCGCCGCCGCGCTCGGCGCCGACCGCGAACTGTCCGCGGAGGCAGCCTGGTTCCACGACAGCCTGCTGGTGGCCGTCTGTCTGCACGCGCTGGACTTCCTCATCGCCCGCTCCCCCTACCTGTCGGGGCGGCTCCCGGAGCGCTGCCACCGGATCCGGCAGCTGGTCGACCTGGGCGACGTCTCGGCGCTGCGCCGGCACGCGACGCCGTCCGCCGAGGACGCGGCGTTCGAGGAACGCTATCTGCGCTCGGTCGTCGAGGAGTTCAACCGGGTCACGATCTACGGGATCGACCTGCCCAACCCCAACACGCCGGACGACTGGCCCCTGGAAGCCACGTACGTGAGTCTCGGCGCGGAGTTCGACTCCCCGGAGGACCCGGCGTCCGCACAGCCGGTGATGCCGGCCGACCGTGCGCTGGCGGGCCGGGAGCGGGTGCTGCTGCGCGGCATGGCCGGGTCCGGCAAGACGACGCTCGTGCAGTGGCTGGCGGTCTCCACCGCCTGTGGACGGCTGCCGGAGGAACTGGCCGGGCTGCGCGGCCGGATCCCGATCGTTCTGCCGCTGCGCCGCTTCGCCCGCGACGGCTTCCCCGCCCCGGACGACTTCCTGACCGCGCTGCGGCACCCGCTGGCGGACGAGGCGCCCGCGGGCTGGGCGGTGCGGGTGCTGCTGGAGGAGCGCGCGCTGCTCCTCGTCGACGGGATGGACGAGGTGCCCGACGAGCGGCGCGCCGAGCTGCGGGACCGGCTGCTGCGCCTGCTGCGGATACACCCGGGCACCGTCTGCCTGGTCACCGCGCGGCCGCCGGCCGTGGACTCGGACTGGCCCGCCGCGGAGGGGTTCGACGAACTGACGCTGGCCCCGATGAGCCGCGACCAGGTCTCCACGCTGATCACCGCCTGGCATGCGGCCGCCCGCACCGACACCGGCCGCGACCACGAGCGGCTCGAGGAGTACCAGCAGCGGCTGCTGGGCGCCATCCCGCTGTACCGGGAGCTGCGCGGGCTGGCCACCAACCCGCTGATGTGCAGCCTGATCTGCGCGCTGAACCGGGACCGCTCGGGCTCGCTGCCGCAGGGCCGCCGCGAGCTGTACGAGGCGGCGATGGAGATGCTGCTGCAGCGCCGGGACACCGAGCGGCACGTGGTGGACGACGCCGTGCGGATGCAGCGCCCGCCGCGCGAGCGGCTGTTGCGGAAGCTGGCCTACCGGATGCTGGTGGAGGGCCGCACGGTGATGGACCGTTCGTCCGTCCTCGCCGTGCTCGAACGGCACCTGCCGGCCATACCGGCGCTGGCCGGGCAGGGCTCGGCGGAGGCCATCCAGCGGCACCTGCTGCTGCGCAGCGGCCTGCTGCGCGAGGCTGCCGACGGCGCGACGGAGTTCGTGCACCGCACGGTGCAGGACTACCTGGCGGCCAAGGAGGCCGTGGAGCGGCGGGACTTCGCGCTGCTGCTGGAGCACGCCCACGAGCCGGAGTGGGAGGAGGTCATCCGGATGGCGGTGGCGCACGCCCGCCCGGACGAGTGCGCGCTGCTGCTGGAGGGGCTGCTCGCGCCGGGCCCGCGGGGCATGCAGCGCAACCGGCGGCGGCTGCTGGCCGCCGCCTGCCTGGAGCACGTCACCGAGCTGGACCCGGACGTGCACGCCCGCATCCGCCGCGAGACGCGGAACATCGTGCGCCCGGCGACCGTCGCGGCGGCGCGCGGACTGGGCTGGGTGGGCCCGATCGTGCTGGAGATGCTGCCCGACCCGTCGACGGTGGACGACCAGGAGGCGTACCGGATCGCGGTGACCGTCACCCGGATCCAGGACGACGCCGCCGTGGACTACCTGGCCAGGATGCGGGACCGCTCCTCGCTGGCGCTGCGGGCCGAGCTGGCGCGCGGCTGGCGGAACTTCGACACCGCGCGGTACGCCGAGGAGATCGTGCGGCACCTGGATCCGGAGGGGCTGTACTTCCCCGTCTCGGACCGGGTCGAGCTGGCCGCGCTGGAGAAGCTCGGCGGCCGCCCGTGGATCCAGGTCGCCGGCCGGTTCACGCCGGAGGAGCTGCTGAGCTCCCTGGTGCCGGAGCGGCTCACGCACCTGTGGCTGGCCTACGACCTCGGGGTGAGCATGGAGTGGCTGGAGGCCTTCCCGCGGCTGACGACGCTGCGGGTCAACCCGCGGCTGCCCCGGGTGACCGGGGTGCCGGAGGGCGTGCGGATCATTTCCTGACCGGCTGCGTCGCTTCCGCGGCACGGTCCTCTGCCCACGGCACCCGGCAGGCCTCGGAGCTGAAGCCCTGGTCGGTGATGTCCAGCGCGGCGTTCATCCGGGACCGGGAGTTCTCCAGGGCGATCTCGTAGGTCAGCTCCAGAACGCCGGCCCGCCCGAACCGCCGCTCGAGGTCGGCGACCTGCTCGTCGGTAACCTCGGTGGGGGTCGCGGTCATCGCGTCGGCGTAGGCGATGGCGGCCCGCTCGTCGTCGCTGTAGGCGGGCGAGGTCGCGTAGTCGGCGATGTGCTGCAGCCGCTCGACGTCGAGGCCCTCCAGGCGGGAGAGCATGGTGCCGAAGTCGACGCACCAGGAGCAGCCGACCGTCCATGCGGTCCGGTAGACGGCGATCTCGCGGACGTTCACGGGCAGCCTGACGGCCGACTTCTCGGTGACGGTCTCGTGCAGGGCGGCGGAGAACATCAGCTTGGGGTGGTGGGCGAGGACGGCGAAGGGCTCGGGAACCTCGCCGAAGCGGCGCCGGGCGTACCGGTAGGCCAGCCGGACCAGAACTCCGGCGTCGGCGGGCGGAACGGCGGGGATGCGGGTGCGTGCCATGGTCGGTGCCTCCACGTGCGCGGGCGGTGTGCCTGTCACCAGGGGGACGAGACACAGCCGCGGTATGTGACGGGTGACGCGGGGAGGGGCCGGCAAACACGCGGAGGGCCCGCACCGTACGGTGCGGGCCCTCCGGCGGTCGAGCGGTCAGGTCACTCCTTGGAGAGGTTCGGCGAGCTGCCGCCGCCTGCCGCGGACTCCACGGGCGGGGCGTCGGGCAGCGCGGCCTTCTCCTCGCCGCGGAAGGTGAACTTCTGGTCCTCGCCTTCGCCCTCGGTGTCGACCACCACGATCTGGCCGGGACGCAGGTCGCCGAAGAGGATCTTCTCCGACAGCTCGTCCTCGACCTCCCGCTGGATGGTCCGGCGCAGCGGCCGGGCGCCCATCACCGGGTCGTAGCCGTGCTTGGCGAGCAGTTCCTTGGCCTTCACGGACAGCTCGATGCCCATGTCGCGGTCCTTGAGCCGCTCGTCCACCATGTTGATCATCAGGTCGACGATCTGGATGATGTCCGCCGGCGTGAGCTGGTGGAAGACCACCGTGTCGTCGACACGGTTGAGGAACTCGGGGCGGAAGTGCTGCTTCAGCTCCTCGTTCACCTTGGCCTTCATCCGCTCGTACCCGGCCTCGACGTCACCCTGGCCGGCGAAGCCGAGGTTGAAGCCCTTGGAGATGTCCCGGGTGCCGAGGTTGGTCGTCATGATGATGACCGTGTTCTTGAAGTCCACGACCCGGCCCTGGCTGTCGGTGAGACGGCCGTCGTCCAGAATCTGGAGCAGGGAGTTGAAGATGTCCGGGTGTGCCTTCTCGACCTCGTCGAAGAGGACCACGGAGAACGGCTTGCGGCGCACCTTCTCGGTGAGCTGGCCGCCCTCCTCGTAGCCCACGTATCCGGGCGGGGAGCCGAACAGCCGGGAGACGGTGTGCTTCTCGCCGAACTCCGACATGTCGAGGGAGATCAGCGCGTCCTCGTCGCCGAAGAGGAATTCGGCGAGCGTCTTGGACAGCTCCGTCTTACCGACACCGGACGGGCCCGCGAAGATGAACGAGCCGCCGGGACGCTTCGGGTCCTTCAGCCCGGCACGGGTACGCCGGATGGCCTGGGACAGCGCGTGGATGGCGTCCTTCTGGCCGATGACGCGCTTGTGCAGCTCGTCCTCCATGCGCAGCAGGCGCGAGGACTCCTCCTCGGTGAGCTTGAAGACCGGGATGCCGGTGGCGGTGGCCAGGACCTCGGCGATGAGCTCCTCGTCCACCTCGGCGACGACGTCCATGTCGCCGGCCTTCCACTCCTTCTCCCGCTTGGCCTTCTGGGAGAGCAGCTGCTTCTCCGTGTCACGCAGGGAGGCGGCCTTCTCGAAGTCCTGCGAGTCGATCGCGGACTCCTTGTCCCGGCGCACGTTCGCGATCTTCTCGTCGAACTCGCGCAGGTCCGGCGGCGCGGTCATCCGGCGGATGCGCATCCGCGAGCCGGCCTCGTCGATCAGGTCGATCGCCTTGTCCGGCAGGTACCGGTCGGAGATGTAGCGGTCGGCGAGGGTGGCCGCGCCGACCAGGGCGGCGTCCGTGATGGAGACGCGGTGGTGCGCCTCGTACCGGTCGCGCAGGCCCTTGAGGATCTCGATGGTGTGCG
>DASSBO010000115.1:0-2974 GCA_035698655.1 Streptomyces sp. | reverse complement strand
GCTCCGTGGCCGCGGTGTCCGGGCTGCGGGTGACCGCGTTGCGGATCGCCGGTTCCGCCGCGGCGGAACCGGCGCACAACCCGGTACCGGCACCGCCGAGCGCGCGGCCGCACGGTCCGGTCCGGCTCACGGCGGAGTGCGCGCTCGTGCCGGACGCGGTACTCCCGGGGGCCGCCGACGAGCTGCGGACGGCTCTGGCGGGCGCGGCCGCGGGACGGCTCGGGCTGCTCGTCGAGGCCGTCGACCTGCACGTCACAGCGCTGCTGGGCGGGGCCGCCGACCCGGTCGGCCACGACGTAACCTCCCCGGCACACCCCGCCGCGCAGGCCGTCGCCGGCGGGTCCGGCCTGCCCGGCTGCGCGGCGCGGGCCGCCGAGGCGGTTCCCGGCGTGCTCGGCCTCGCGCCGGTGCTCGGCGGGCCGGCGCCCACCGTGTACGAGAGCGACAGCGGCCACCACGTGCAGGTCGAGCTCGCCGTGGCCGAAAATCGACGGACGCTGGACGTCGCGCGCGCCGCCCGCGAGGCGGTGCGGCACGCCGTCACCGCCGAGACCGGCGACCGCCCGGTGACGGTCGCGGTCCTCGTCACGGCCGTCGGGACGGACTGACCGCCTACTCCGCGAGGCCGGCCAGGTCGCGCAGCCGGCGGCCCTGGGCCGCACGTTCCGCGACCCGCTGGTCCTCGTAGGCACGCGAGACGGCGCCCGCGAGCAGCGCCTTGGTCTCGACGACCGCGTCCCGCGGGGCGGCGAGCATCGCCCCCGCCAGGTCGGTCACCGCATCGTCCAGCTCCGCGGCCGGCACGACGAGGTTGGCCAGGCCGCACCGCTCCGCCTCCGCTGCGTGCACGAACCGGCCGGTGGCGCAGATCTCCAGGGCACGGGCGTAGCCCACCAGGTGCACCAACGGGTGCGTCCCCGCCAGGTCCGGCACCAGGCCGAGGCTGGTCTCGCGCATGGCGAACTGCACGTCGTCGGCACACACCCGCAGGTCGCAGGCGAGGGCGAGCTGGAAGCCCGCCCCGATGGCATGCCCCTGCACCGCGGCCACGCTGACCACGTCGTTCCGGCGCCACCAGGTGAAGGCCTCCTGGTAGGCCGCGATCTCCGCGTCCAGGCGCTCGTCGGAGCCGCGCGCCAGGTCGAGGAAGGACGGCTCGCCCTCGAACCCCTCCGGGGTGAAGGCCTGCCGGTCGAGCCCCGCGGAGAAGGACTTGCCCTCTCCGCGCAGCACGACGACGCGTACGTCGCCCGGCAGCAGCCGGCCGGCCTCCGTCAACGCCCGCCACATGGCGGGCGACTGCGCGTTCCGCTTCTCGGGCACGCCCAGTGTGACGGTGCCGACCGCGCCGTCCGTGACGAGTCGTACGCCGTCCCTGTCCAGCAGGCATTCGGGCATGAGCGGTCCTCCGGTGGTTACTCCCCAGCGATGTCTACCGAAGAGTAACCACCGGCCCGCGCCGCCCGACAGGGGCCCTGTGCCCCTGTTCCGTCAGGACGAGGACGCCTTCTTTCCGCGTGTGGCTCCGCCGCGGCCCCGCAGGGCCACGCCGGACTCGCTGAGCATGCGGTGCACGAACCCGTAGGAACGGCCCGTCTCCTCCGCGAGCGCCCGAATGCTCACTCCGGACTCGTACTTCTTCTTGAGGTCTGCCGCGAGCTTCTCGCGCGCGGCGCCGGTAACCCGGCTGCCCTTCTTCAGAGTCTCGGCCACCCGTGCCTCCTCAATGGGAAGTGCGCTCTGTACCTCTCATGATCACCCCTCCGAAGATTTCTGGCCACCCATTCGGCAAGGTCGCTGCAATCGACTCGGCGCCCGGGGCGGGGCGCAGCCGTGCGCCGCGGGCGCCTCCGGAGGCCCGGCGCGCAGCCCCGCGTCCGGAGAGCCGGCGAACGGGCAGGTCAGGGCGTCGGGGCCGGGCAGTCGTCCGGTGCGGCCCGTCGAACGGGGTCGTCGGACGAGGCGCGCCGCGGTACCAGCCGCTCTCACTCAGATGACGGACACCAAGATCGGCCGAATGATCCACCGCGGCGTGATCACGCCGGTGCCGGTACGCGTTCTAGGCGAGCGCCACCAGGTCCGCGTAGGTCTCGCCCCACAGGTCCTCGACGCCGTCCGGCAGCAGGATGACCCGTTCCGGCTGCAGCGCCTCGACGGCACCCTCGTCGTGGGAGACGAGCACGACCGCGCCGGTGAAGGTGCGCAGGGCGCCCAGGATCTCCTCGCGGCTGGCCGGATCGAGGTTGTTGGTGGGCTCGTCCAGCAGCAGGACGTTGGCGGAGGAGACGACGAGGGTGGCCAGCGCGAGCCGGGTCTTCTCGCCGCCGGAGAGCACGCCCGCCGGCTTGTCCACGTCGTCACCGGAGAACAGGAACGACCCCAGCGTCTTGCGCAGCGCGACCAGGTCCATGTCGGGGGCCGCGGAGCGCATGTTCTCCAGCACGGTGCGGTCCGGGTCGAGCGTCTCGTGCTCCTGCGCGTAGTAGCCGAGTTTCAGGCCGTGGCCCGGTACGACGCTCCCGGTGTCGGCCTCCTCGGCTCCGGCGAGCAGCCGCAGCAGCGTCGTCTTGCCGGCGCCGTTGAGGCCGAGGATGACGACCCTGCTGCCGCGGTCGACGGCCAGGTCGACGTCGGTGAAGATCTCCAGCGAGCCGTAGGACTTCGACAGGCCCTCGGCCATCAGCGGGGTGCGGCCGCACGGCGCCGGATCCGGGAAGCGCAGCTTGGCGACCTTGTCGGCCTGCCGGGTCTCCTCCAGGCCGGAGAGCAGCTTCTCGGCGCGGCGCGCCATGTTCTGCGCGGCGGTCGCCTTCGTCGCCTTGGCCCGCATCTTGTCGGCCTGCGAGTTGAGGGCGGCGGCCTTCTTCTCGGCATTGGCCCGCTCGCGATGACGCCGCTTCTCGTCGGCCTCCCGCTGCGTCTGGTACTGCTTCCAGCCCATGTTGTACTGGTCGAGCTGCGCGCGGTTGGCGTC
>DASSBO010000114.1:0-2130 GCA_035698655.1 Streptomyces sp. | reverse complement strand
CCGCCAAACAGGCGCTGGACGACTGGGGCTTCGGCATGGCCTCGGTCCGCTTCATCTGCGGCACGCAGGAGCCGCACAAGGTGCTCGAGCGCCGGGTCTCCGAGTTCCTCGGCACCGAGGACACCATCCTGTACAGCTCCTGCTTCGACGCCAACGGCGGCGTGTTCGAGACGCTGCTGTCCGCCGAGGACGCCGTCATCTCCGACGAGCTGAACCACGCCAGCATCATCGACGGCATCCGGCTGTCCAAGGCCGCCCGTTTCCGGTACAAGAACCGGGACATGGCCGACCTGGAGCGCTGCCTGAAGGAGTCCTCGGACGCCCGGCACCGGCTGATCGTCACCGACGGCGTGTTCTCCATGGACGGCTACATCGCGCCGCTGGACGAGATCTGCGACCTGGCCGAGCGCTACGACGCGCTGGTGATGGTCGACGACTCGCACGCGGTGGGCTTCATGGGCGAAGGCGGCCGCGGCACGCCCGAACTCTTCGGCGTGACCGAGCGGGTGGACATCGTCACCGGCACCCTCGGCAAGGCGCTCGGCGGCGCCAGCGGCGGCTACGTCGCGGCCCGCGCGGAGATCGTCGAGCTGCTGCGCCAGCGGTCCCGCCCGTACCTGTTCTCCAACTCCCTCGCGCCGTCCATCGTCGGCGCCTCGCTGCGCATCCTGGACCTGCTGGAGTCCTCCGGCGGGCTGCGGGAGAAGCTGCGCGAGAACACCGCGCTGTTCCGCTCCGAGATGACCGCGGCCGGCTTCGACATCCTGCCCGGCGAGCACCCGATCACCCCGGTGATGATCGGCGACGCGGCGCTCGCCGGCGAGATGGCTGCCGCCCTGCTGGAGAAGGGCATCTACGTGACCGCCTTCTCCTACCCGGTGGTCCCGCAGGGCAAGGCCCGCATCCGCGTCCAGCTGTCGGCGGCGCACTCGCGCGACGACGTGCTGCGCGCGGTCCGCGCCTTCACCGAGGTCCGCGACGCGGCCGAGGCCGCCGGCTAGTCGGTGCCGGGGCGCAGGGCGACGAGGGGGACTCCCCGTGCGCGGTCTGCGCCCAGGGCTTCGAAGTCCGCGCGGGTGCGCGGTGCGTGGTCGAGGGCCTTCATCAGGCGGGCCGCGGTGCGCGGGTGCTGCTGCGCGTAGTCGGCGAGCCGCCGGCCGGACTCCTCCGGCGGCAGCGGCACCGCCGTGCCCCGGTGCCGGCGCCCGCCGACCTGGTACGTCACCTCCGGGTGCGCGAGGACGTTGCGCAGCCACTGCGAGCGCTCCCCGTACCCGGAGGCGATCAGGTAGCTGTCACGCTCGTCGCCGCGGCCGACGACCTCGAGGACGACCTGCCGGGGCAGGCCGCTGACGCGCCCGGTGTGCGTCAGCAGCACGAGCCGGTGCCCGAGCAGGGCGCCGAGTCCGAGCCGGTAGAGGTGGATGGGGGCGCGCAGCACGGCGCGGCGCAGTCCGCCCAGCGGCGGGCCGCCCTTGAGCGGGTTGAGAGTGGTCACGGCCGGTTCGCTCCTTCCGGGAGCAGATGGGCGAGCAGGAGTTTGACGAGGAGCACCGGGCCGAACCAGGCGAGTTCGGGCCCGACGCCCGGGAGTTGTACGACGATCGCCACGGCCGTCGCCCCGGCGGCGAAGGCGGCGGGCCTGCGCAGCCGGTCCGGTGCGGCGACGATGCCGACGGCGGCGATGAAGGCGAGGCCGTAGGTCACCGCGGCGGCCGTCCAGTCGTAGCCGGGCAGCAGCCACGCCAGCGCGAACGGCTGCACGTGCGCGGCGACGAAGCCGAGGTGGTGCCGGGCGGTGCGCCCGGGCCGGTGCCACCAGCGTTTCGCGGCATCGGTGGCGTTGGCGGCGACGCCGCCGAAGAGGTCCGCGGCGACGAGCGCGGCCGGCGCGTACTGCCACCAGCCCCACGCCGCCTGCGCGTGCAGGGCGGTGCCGAGCGCGACGGCGACGCCCGCACACACCGCCGCGCCGGTGACGGCCTGTTCCCCGGTGGTCGCGCCGGGCCCGACGAGCCGGTCGCCGATCCCGCGTATGCCGCCCCGCGCGGCGACAGGTGTCGCGGCCGTCACGGCCGGGCCGCCGGGACGAGCAGGCGGACGATCGGTTCGGCCAGCTCGGCCGGGTTC
>DASSBO010000113.1:0-2537 GCA_035698655.1 Streptomyces sp. | reverse complement strand
CCCGCCGGGGATGGCCGCGACGACGGCGCCGACCTTCGGGCAGAAGCCGAACAGCAGCGCGAACAGGGCGGCCGCCGTGTAGGCGGCGGTCGAGTAGACGCGGGTGGCCGCCATGACGCCGATGTTCTCGGCGTACGTCGTCGTGGCCGGGCCGCCGACCGCGGTCGACAGGGCGGTTGCCGTGCCGTCGGCGAGGATCGCCGTGCCCATCCGGTCGTCCAGCGATTCGCCCGTCATCTCGCCGACGGCCTTCACGTGCCCGGCGTTCTCGGCGATCAGGGCGAGGAGCACCGGGAGGGCGACCAGGACGGCGGAAAGCGAGAAGTTCGGTGCGTGGAAGGTGGGCAGGCCGATCCAGTCGGCGTGCTGGACTCCGGAGAAGTCGATGCGCCAGTGGTCGGTCACCTTGCCCGAGCCGTCGGCAGAGTGGATCTTCCCGAGGCCGAGGTCCAGCGCCCAGGACAGCACGTAGCCGAACAGCAGGCCCAGGAAGATCGCGATGCGCGCCCAGAACCCGCGCAGCACCACGAGCGCCGCGCCCGTGAAGAACATGGTGGCCAGCGCCGTCCACTGGTCCTGCGGCCAGTAGGTGCCGGCGGTCACCGGCGCCAGGTTGAAGCCGATCAGCATGACGACCGCGCCCGTGACCGCCGGCGGCAGCACGGCGTGGATGACGCCGGAGCCGAGGAAGTGGATGGCGATGCCGCAGCCCGCCAGGCACAGGCCGACGACGAGCATCGCACCCGTCAGCGTGCCCAGGTCGCCGCCCTGGGAGGCGATGACGGCGGCCACCCCGACGAAGGACAGCGACGAGCCCAGGTAGCTGGGGATCCGGCCCCGGGTGATCAGCAGGAAGAGCAGCGTCGCCACGCCAGAGGCCATCAGCGCGAGGTTCGGGTCCAGACCCATGAGCACCGGAGCCACGAAGCAGGCGCCGATCATGGACACCACGTGCTGGGCGCCCAGTCCCGCCGTCCGCCCCCACGACAGACGCTCCCCGGGCTTGACGACCTCGCCGGGGCCCAGGTGCTTGCCGTCGCCATGCAGTTTCCAGCCGATGCCCGGCACCTGTGACTCCTCGCGTTCGCGGTCGACTCGCCCGGGTGCCTTGAGCGCACCCCTGACCGGCCTCGGATGATACGTGTGAGCGACTGCGCGCCGACGCGCTCCCCCGTCCGGAGCACCCCCGGGCGCGGTGGACCGGGAGGCCGCCGGGCCGCTGTCACGCTGCGGGGATGACCTCAGCGCAGCAGGCGGGCCCGCAGGCCGCGGTCGCGGCCCGGGTCGCCGACGTCGTGGGGCGGATGCACGCCCTCGCGGACCGGCTCCCCGAGGACGACGGGGTGGCCGTCTTCAACCGGATGTACCTGTCGGTGACCGAGGAGCTGCGCAGGCGGCTGGCGACGGACTGGTTCCTGCACGCGCCCGTCACCGGCGAGCTGGGCGCGCTCTTCGCCGGCCGCTACCTCGCCGCGGTCGCTGCCGCAGACGGCGGCGGGGACGTCCCGGCCTGCTGGCGGCCGCTGTTCGCACTGCGTCGCCATCCCGGCGTGACGCCGCTGCAGTTCGCATTGGCCGGCATCAACGCGCACGTGGGCCACGACCTGCCGCTGGCGCTGGTGGACACCTGCCGCCTGCTCGGTGTGGGGCCGCGCGTGCTGGAGCCGGACTTCTCCCGGGTGGGCATGCTGCTGTGCGGCATGGAGGAGCGGATCCGCGAGGAGCTGATGCCCGGACCGGACGTGCTGGACGTCGCGGACCCGCTCACCCACCTTGTCGGGTCCTGGAGCCTGGAGGCCGCCCGCGCCGGAGCGTGGGCGGCCTTCCGTGCGCTGTGGGGGCTGCGGACGCTGCCGGAGGTGGCCGGTGAGTTCGCCGAGCGGCTGGACGCCGCCGTCGGCATGGCCGGCCGCTGCCTGCTGACGCCGCTGCCCTGACGGGCCCTAGTCCTCCGGCAGCATGACCGGGGCGATGTCCTCGTAGACGTCGCCCGGCCCGGGGTTCGTCGCGTCGGTCGAGCCGCCGAGGTGGTGCATGACGCCCCACACCGCGTTCAGCGCGGTCTGCACGGCGCCCTCGGCCCAGCCGGCCGTCCAGGAGATGTCGTCGCCGGCCAGGAACAGCCCGCGCTTGTCCTCGGGCAGCTCGTCCTGCACGAAGTGGGTGAACAGGCGGCGCTGGTAACGGTAGTGGCCGGGCAGGTTGGCCTTGAAGGCGCCCATGAAGTAGGGCTCGTTCTCCCAGGAGACGGTCACCGGGTCGCCGATGATGTGCCGGCGGATGTCGACCTTGGGGTAGATCTCCTTCAGCGACTTGAGCATGACCTCCAGCCGCTCGTCGGCGCTCAGCGGCAGCCACTTCAGGCTGTCGTCGCACCAGGTGTAGGACAGGCAGATGACGGCCGGCTTGTCGGGGCCGTCGTCCAGCAGGTAGGTGCCGCGGGTCATCCGGTCGGTGAGCGTCATGCTCATCACGTCACGGCCGGTCTCGGCGTCGGTGTCGAGCCAGAACGGCCGGTCCACGGGCACGAACAGCGT
>DASSBO010000112.1:0-2079 GCA_035698655.1 Streptomyces sp. | reverse complement strand
GGGCCGGGGGTGTCGTCGTCCCAGCTGGAGGACGCACCTGCGCGCGGGCCGTGCGCCATCAGCGAACAGCGGCCCCGCGCGGGAGTGGAGTGTCGGAGCCCCGGGTTAGGGTCGATTACGGAAGGCGCCCGGTTGGCGGATATCGCCAGGGTGCCACGCACGACGAGGATGGAGCGATGAGCGTGGGCGAGCAGATCCCGGGCATGAACGCCCCGGTGGGCAGGAACGGTCAGGCCGTCGGCCTGGACGACCACATCTACCAGCGCCTGCTGCGGGAGCGGATCATCTGGCTCGGGTCGGAGGTGCGCGACGAGAACGCCAATGCGATCTGCGCGCAGATGCTGCTGCTGGCGGCGGAGGACCCGGACAAGGACATCTGGCTGTACATCAACTCCCCGGGTGGCTCGGTCACCGCTGGCATGGCGATCTACGACACGATGCAGTTCGTCAAGCCGGACGTGGCGACGGTCGCCATGGGTCTGGCGGCGTCCATGGGCCAGTTCCTGCTGTCGTCCGGCGCCAAGGGCAAGCGGTACGCCACCCCGCACGCGCGGGTGATGATGCACCAGCCGTCCGGCGGGTTCGGCGGCACGGTCAGTGACATCCGGATCCAGGCGCAGCTGATCCTGCACATGAAGCAGACGATGACGGAGCTGACGGCCGAGCAGACCGGGCAGACGGTCGAGCAGATCACCAAGGACGCCGACCGGGACCGGTGGTTCACGGCCGTCGAGGCGAAGGACTACGGCTTCATCGACCACGTCGAGGCGCACGCCGGCGACGTCAGCGGTGGCGGCGGTACGAACGCCTGACCGCGGCGCGCGACCCGGCGTCGCGCCTGATCCCACCGCCCGCCTGGCATACACAGAATCAGCAAGGAGCACATCGTGCAGATCGACCCCCGGCAGTACCCGACTCAGTCCCGGTCGCAGGGGCCCGCGCCGTCCAGCCGCTACATCCTGCCTCAGTTCGAGGAGCGGACGGCGTACGGCTTCAAGCGGCAGGACCCGTACACCAAGCTCTTCGAGGACCGCATCATCTTCCTCGGCGTGCAGGTGGACGACGCCTCGGCGGACGACATCATGGCCCAGCTCCTGGTGCTCGAGAGCCAGGACCCGGACCGGGACATCATCATGTACATCAACTCGCCCGGTGGCTCCTTCACGGCCCTGACGGCGATCTACGACACCATGCAGTACATCCGCTCCCACGTGCAGACCGTGTGCCTGGGGCAGGCGGCCTCTGCGGCCGCCGTCCTCCTCGCGGCGGGGTCGCCGGGCAAGCGACTGGCGCTGCCCAACGCGCGGGTCCTGATTCACCAGCCGGCGATGCCCGGTGGTGACTACGGCCAGGCGTCCGACATCCAGATCCACGCCGAGGAGGCCCTGCGGATGCGGAACTGGCTGGAGGACACGATCGCGAAGCACTCGAACGTCGACGTCGAGCAGGTGCGGCAGGACATCGAGCGCGACAAGATCCTGACCGCCGACCAGGCACTGGCGTACGGTCTGGTGGACCAGGTTCTGCCGAGCCGCAAGGCGCCGGTCGAGGCCGTGCCCGCCGCCGGTCGCTAGCCGTCCGAGGGTCCGGGGCCAGCGGCTGCGAGCCGACGACACTCGAGGACACGCCGGGGACGCGCCGGGAAGCCCCCCACCCGCTGACATCGCGGCCCCGGTGGTGTCCAATGGGGAGCATGAGGTCCGTGGACGCGGATCCCTAGGGAAGGAACTAGTCAGGTGGCACGGATCGGAGACGGCGCCGACTTGCTGAAGTGCTCCTTCTGCGGCAAGAGCCAGAAGCAGGTCAAGAAGCTCATCGCCGGGCCAGGTGTGTACATCTGCGACGAGTGCATCGACCTGTGCAACGAGATCATCGAGGAAGAGCTGGCCGAAGGCGCAGAGGTCAGCCTCGGCGAACTGCCCAAGCCCAAGGAGATCTTCGACTTCCTGAGTGCCTACGTCATCGGCCAAGACACGGCCAAGCGCGCGCTGGCCGTTGCGGTCTACAACCACTCCAAGCGCGTCCAGGCGCAGAGTGCAACGCCGGCGCGGGCCAAGGATGAGACGGTCGAGCTGGCCA
>DASSBO010000111.1:0-2423 GCA_035698655.1 Streptomyces sp. | reverse complement strand
GGACGCTGCGGGGCCGACGTTTCCAGCCTCCTCGCCGGCGGCGCGGGCCGACGAGGGACGACCGGCCCCGTCGGCGGACCGGCCGGGGCAGCCGTCCGGCCCGGCCGGGTGTCAGACGAGGCGGCGGGCGGTCGCCCAGCGGGTCAGCTCGTGCCGGTTGGACAACTGCAGCTTGCGCAGCACCGCCGAAACGTGCGACTCGACCGTCTTCACGGAGATGAACAGCTGCTTGGCGATCTCCTTGTACGCGTAGCCGCGGGCGATCAGCCGCAGCACCTCGCGTTCGCGCTGGGTGAGCCGGTCCAGGTCCTCGTCGACGGGCGGGGCGTCGGTGGAGGCGAAGGCGTCCAGCACGAAGCCGGCCAGCCGCGGGGAGAAGACCGCGTCGCCGTCCGCGACGCGGAAGACGGCGTCGACGAGGTCGGCGCCGGTGATCGTCTTGGTGACGTAGCCGCGCGCGCCGCCGCGGATGACGCCGATGACGTCCTCGGCGGCGTCGGACACCGACAGCGCCAGGAACCGCACCGGCCGGTCCGTCGCCGCCATGAGGGAGGCGCTGCGCCGCAGCACCTCCACTCCGCCGCCGCCGGGCAGGTGCACGTCGAGCAGCACCACGTCGGGCCGGGTCGCCTGGATGACGGAGAACGCCTGGTCGACGTCGCCGGCCTCGCCGACGACCTCGACTCCGGTCGTCTCCGTGCGCCCGATCTCGGCCTGGACGCCCGCACGGAACATGCGGTGGTCGTCGACGAGCACCACCCGTGCCCGGCGGCCGGGACCGTCCGCCGTCGTCTCGCTCACGTCTGAGCCTGCGCCTGCGTCGTTCACTTCTCCGCCGCCCTCTCCATCTCGAGCTCCACCTCTGTGCCCTCACCCTCCGTCGAGCGGATGCGGGCGGTGCCGCCGTTGCGCTCCATGCGCCCGACGATGGACTCGCGCACGCCCATCCGGTCCGCCGGCACCGCGTCCGGGTCGAAGCCCGGGCCGCGGTCGCGCACGGAGACGAACACCGTGCGCCCCTCGACCTCGGCGAAGACCTGGACGGGGCCGCCCTCGCCACCGTACTTCGCCGCGTTGACCATTGCTTCCCGCGCGGCCTGGACCTGCGCGCCCAGCTTCGTATCGAGTGGGCAGTCGCCCACGCACACCACCTCCACGGGGGTGCCGTGGTGGTCCTCCACCTCCGCGGCGGTGGCCTTGACGGCCTCGGCGAGCGTCTCGGGCTCCTCGGACTCGTCCTTGCCGTTGCCGGACGGCTTGTACAGCCAGGCGCGCAGCTCGCGTTCCTGCGCGCGCGCCAGCCGGGCGACCTCGCGCGGGTCGTCGGAGTTGCGCTGGATCAGCGTGAGCGTGTGCAGCACCGAGTCGTGGACGTGCGCGGCGACCTCGGCGCGTTCCTGCGCGCGGATGCGCATCAGCCGCTCCTCGGACAGGTCCTGCATCATGCGGACCAGGTACGGGCCCGCCAGCAGCGCGATGCCCACCAGCACCGCGACCGCCGCCTGCAGGATCGGGCCGAGGTGTTCCACCGAGCCCTGGATGACGACGATGCCGGTGACGCCCGCGGCGACGAGTGCGACCCCCGCCGCGCCGCGCAACAGCGGCAGCAGGCCGGTGCGGCGGCTGACGGCCGCCCAGTGCGCCCGCCGCGAGTTGTCCGCCTGACGCCACACCAGGGCGACGCCCACTCCGATCAGGAGCAGCGGCCACAGGTAGTGGTTCGCGCTGCCGAACTGCAGGTTGTCGCCCAGGGCGGCCAGCCCGGCGATCAGCACCAGGAGGGCGAGGACCGAACCCTTCTCGGGTCTGCGCCCGATCGGACGGCGCCGGAACCTGCGGCCGCGCCTGCCGCGCCGCAGGTCCCAATCGCCCCACTGGATGTCGTCCTTCACGCCGGCCGGTGCCGGCACGCCGCCGGTGCCCAGCGGCACGACGAACCAGAACGCGGCGTACAGCAGCACCCCGATGCCGTTGGCCATGAACAGGGCGATGAAGACGATCCGCACCCAGGAGACCGGCAGCCCCAGGTGTCCGGCCAGCCCGCGGGCCACGCCGCCGAGCATGCGGCCCTCGGCGGCGCGGTAGAGCTTCCGCGGCGGCGGCTCGTCGGCGGCGGGGGGCGGGGCGGCAGGCGTGCCGGTGGCGGCGGCGGTCATGGCACGATCGTCACACGCACGGCGGCGCGGGACATCAGGGTCGCCCCTGAGTCGTCCCCGACTCGGGCCCCACGGGCGGATCTCAGGGATTCCTCCGGGGCGAGCCCCGATGCCGCGGGGTGTGCGGGCAGGACACCATGGTGCCCATGAGCGACGAGCAGCACGTGCCCGACGGCGGGCCGCCGGAGCCGGAGCGGCCCGCCGAGCCGCCGCTCACCCGGAACCGCACGCACAAGGTCGTCGGCGGGGTGTGCGGCGGGCTGGGCC
>DASSBO010000110.1:0-15501 GCA_035698655.1 Streptomyces sp. | reverse complement strand
GCGTCGCGCATCGCCTGCAGCAGGCGCGGTACTTGCCAGCCGGCGCCGGTGAAGCGCCGTTCGACCTCCGCCTGCTGCGCGGCGGTGTCGCGGCGGTCGTAGGCGAGCGGAGCCGAGGTGCGGAAGCTGAGTCCGGCCTTGATCTCGCCGGGCAGCCGCCCCGGCCGGGCGGAGGCGACGAGGCCGCCCGGCGCATTGAACATCCGGTACCAGCCGTCGAGATCCATGGTGCCGGTGGCGGTGAACCACGCGTTGTACAGGTGCAGCGGGCGGACGTGGTCGGCCTCCGGGCCGAAGGCCAGCGCGCGCACCACGGAGTGCAGCCCGTCCGCGCCGACGACGAGGCCGAACCGGCGCGGCACGGCCTTCTCGAAGGTGACGGTGACGCCGTCGTCGTCCTGGTCGAGCGCGGTGACCGTGTCGTCGAAGAGGTACTCGACGCCCGGCACGGTCGCGTCGTAGAGCATGCGGCCGAGGTCGCCGCGCAGGATCTCGATCTCGGAGACGATCCCCTCGCCGCCGAAGCTGTCCGCCGGCATCCGGGCGAGGATGCCGCCGGAGGCGTCGACGAGGGCCAGACCGCGCTGGTCGACGCTGACCGCGCGGGCCTGCTCCATGAGGCCCATGCGCGAGACGACGGTGCGGCCGGCGCCGCGCAGGTCGACGGTCTGGCCACCGGGCCGTGGCTCGGGCGCCCGCTCGACGATCGTGACGTCGAAGCCGGCGACGCGTAGCCAGTACGCCAGGGCGGGGCCGGCGATGCCGGCGCCGGAGATGAGGACGCGAGTGGTCTGCATGACGCTGAATGTACAGCGTACGCTGAGTAGTGAGCAAGGGCGGTTGACCGGTGTATTGGCTGGGGCGCACTAGTGCGGTAAGGCGCTGTTCCGCCCGCGGCCGTCCGTGTTCGGGCTCGTGCGGCGGGCCCGAAGGTTAAGGTGACCGCCGGCAGGTGCACTAGTGCGGGGGGAGAGGACGGGCACGATGGACGGGCAGCAGGTACCGCGCTCCGCTCGGATCGCCGCCGACCTGCGACGGCGGATCGAGACGGGCGAGCTGGCGCCGGGTGACCGGGTGCCCTCGACACGCGAGATCACCCGGCGGTGGGACGTCGCCATGGCGACGGCGACCAAAGCGCTCACCGAGCTCCGGCACCAGGGGCTGGTGCGCGCCGTCCCCGGAGTCGGCACGGTCGTCGCCGCGCCGAACCGGCAAGTGCGCACCGGCAGCCGTCCGAGGAGCGCCGCCGACCCGGCGCTGACGCTGCACCGGATCGTGACGGCGGCCATCGCCGTCGCCGACACCGAAGGACTGGCCGCCGTCTCGATGCGCCGGGTTGCCGGCGAACTCGGGGCCGCCACGATGTCCCTTTATCGGCATGTCGCCGATAAGGACGAGTTGTTGCTGCGCATGATGGACGCCGCGCTCAGTACGTGGTCGTTCCCCGAGGACCCGCCGGACGGCTGGCGGGAGCGGCTCGATCTCGCCGCGCGGATGCTGTGGCAGACCTTCCGCCGCCACCCGTGGCTCGCCCCCGCGTTGTCGCTGACCCGCCCCCAGGCGGTGCCCAACGCCCTGCCGTTCACCGAGTGGGTGCTGACCTCCCTGGACGGCCGGGGCCTCGACCTCTCCACCGCCTTCACCGCCCACATCACCCTGTTCAACTACGTGCGCGGCACGGCGATCAACCTGGAGATGGAAGCGGAGGCCGAGGCGGCCAGCGGCCTGGACAACGAGGAGTGGCTGAGTGCCCAGGAACCCGCGATGCAGGCACTGTTGGACACCGGCCGGCTGCCGATGCTCCAGCAGGTGACGTCGGGCGGCTACGACTTCGACCTGGACAACCTCTTCGAGTTCGGCCTCCAACGCCTCCTCGACGGCCTGGCCGGCCTCCTCCAGGACCCGCCCACCACGGACGCCGGGTAGTACGATCGGCCGACTCATCGCCGGGGAGGTCTACGCGCGGCGGAAGAGGCAGATCAGGGCGACGCGTTCGCCGGTGAAGGCCTTGCTTTCGGCGGCGGACATGTCGGAGAGCTGCCAGCCTTCCGCCTCCACGGCTTCGATTTGCCCGGCGATACCGGCCATCGGTGCCGTCGTACTGCTGCCGCTGCTCGCCTCGATGAACTTGTACACCAGAATCCGGTCGCCGTCCTCGATCGCCTTGCGCGCACGCCGTCCGGCCTCGTTGGCTTTGCCGTCGTTGATCCAGCCCATGGGCACTCCTGTTGACGTGAGGTGCGTGGCGATAACGAGTGGTGGGACGCGGGAGATGGCGTCATGGTTGTGCCGGCGACGGAGCGACGAGGGGAGGTGGGGTTCCGTGAGCGGTCCCGGGGCGGGGGTGCTCGAGGCCTTCGGGTTGGTCGGGCGGCCCGTGGGGCTGGCCGGCGGGCAGCGGCGCAGCGTGCGGGTGGGTGACGCCGTGCTCAAGCCCGTCGAAGGCGACCCCGAGGCGACCGCGTGGCTCGCGGAGACCATGGCCGCCGTTCCGGAGGCCGGGTTCCGCGTCGCCCGCCCGCTGCGCACGGCCGACGGCTCGTGGAGCCACGACGGCTGGACGGCCGCCCGCCATCTCCCGGGCGCGACACCTGACTTCGCCACCGAGCCGCGGTGGCTCGACATCATGGCGGCCGGCCGTGCGTTCCACCGGGCGCTCGCCGACCTGCCGCGGCCGGGCCTGCTGGACCGGCGCACCGACCCGTGGGCCGTCGGCGACCGCGTCGCCTGGCAGGAGCGCCGGGCGGACCTCCTGCCCGTTTGGCGCCCGGCGTACGAGGAGTTGGCGGCCCGCCGGGGCCCGCTGTCACCCGGCCCGCCGCAGCTGATCCACGGCGACCTGACGGGCAACGTGCTCTTCGCGCCGGGGCTGCCGCCCGCCGTCATCGACTTCTCGCCGTACTGGCGCCCCGCGGCCTTCGGCGAGGCCGTCGTCGTCGCTGACGCCGTCATCTGGCATGGCGCCGGCAGCGACCTGCTGCGGGCAGCCGCGCGCGTGCGCGGCGCGGACCTTCTGCACTACGTCGCACGTGCCGTCGTCTACCGGCTCGTCACGGCCGGCGAGGCGGCTGGGGCGGCGGCGCAGGACGCCGACGCTGCGGAAGTCCGCCGCTTCGAGCGCGCTGCGCGGCTGCTCGCCGACGCGACGCGGCCCCGCTGAGGTCCGCGTCGCGTCGGGCGCTCAGCGCAGGAACCGCGCGGCCGTCGCCACGAACTGCGCGGCGTTGTCGAGCCACGGCTGATGGCCGGCCCCGGGCTGCACGACGAGTTCGGCGTGCGGGAACAGCCCGGCGTACTCCGCCATGGCGGGCGGCGGGGAGTTCACGTCGAACTCGCCGGCCAGCACGAGCACCGGCGAGGCGAACCGCCGAAGCGCCGCGCGGGTGGCGTCCGGCGCGAAGGCGCCGTCGGCGCCGTAGACCGCGGCGGCCTCGCCGTTCTTCTGCTCCTCGTCGGCGGCGTCGAGGGCCTGGGCGACCGCGTCGTAGCGGCCGTGGAAGAACGGGGCGACAGCGCCCCAGTGTTCGCCGGCCGCCCGGCCGGCCACGATCTCTTCCAGCGCCGCGTACGCGCCGGGGAACCACGGTTCGTCCCGGCGCAGCCGCGCCGTGGCGAGCCGGACGTCCACGGGGACGTCGATGCCGACGCCGACGGCGCTCGGCGTGATCAGCGCGAGGCGGCCGACGTGCTGCGGATACCGGCCCGCGTACTGCGCCGCCAGGCTCGCTCCGGCGCAGTGTGCGAGCAGGTCCACGCGGTCGACGCCGAGGTGCTCGCGCAGGGCCTCCACGTCGTCGACGAGCCGGTCGCAGCGGCAGGAGGCCGGGTCCTCAGGAACGGCGGACCGGCCGGTGCCCCGCAGGTCGAACATGACCAGCCGCCGGTGCGCGGACAGTCCGCCGAGGTCGCCGAGGTAGGCAGAGTCGCGCATCGGGCCGCCGGGCAGACAGATGACCGGATCCCCGTCTCCGAACACGTGGTAGGCGAGCCGGGTTCCGTCGTGCGCAGAGAAGTCAGCCATGGCCGGGACCCTGTCAGCACCGCACCGCCGCAGCAATCGGATTGTCGAGCGGCGGACGTGGCCGGCTTGTCAGGCCCGCGTCCGCGTCAGCAGGTACTGGGCCTGGCACATCAGCCATCCACGCGGCGACGGCTTCCGCGCACTCCGGTACCTGCCGGCGGCGGTCGCCGCGGCCCGGTGGGTGCGGCGCCGCCGCCGTGGTGCCCACACCGAGGCCGCACACACCACCGCGACGAGCACCAGGAACGCGCACATCGCCGGCCCGGCGGACAGCCAGAGGGCAGCCAGGCCGCCTCCGGTCAGCAGGCCGAGCACGAAGAAGACCACCGGCCGTATCCGGCGCTCCTCGGTGAACCGGGCGGCGAAGTCGGAGTCGCCGGCCAGTTCCTGCTCGATGTCGTGGAGGATCCGGCGTTCGTGGATGGTCAGGTGGGCCATGGCGTCCTCCTTGCCACGCGGCGGGTTGACGGCGGCCGGGTACCCAACGGCCGCCGGGCGACCCGTGACCTTGCCGCCCTAGGGTGTGGGCCGCCGCCGACTTGGGAGCAGATGTGTCCACCCCCAGTGCCCACGCCACCGCCGTCACCTCGTTGTTCAGCTGCCCGCTGGGGGACGACGCTGCCCTGATCCCCCGCACGGCCGACCTGGCGGAGGCGTTCCAGGCGCTGCTGGAGGACAACCACCGGCGGCTGTCCCACTGGTTCCCGGACGCGTTCCAGGAGCCGCCGATACCGGCGGCGACCCGCGCGAGCCTGGAGGAGGACGGCCGCGCGTGGTGCGAGGGAAGCAGGCTGCCGATGGCCCTCGTGGCGCAGACGCCGGACGGCCGGCGCCTGGCCGGCTGGGTGAACCTGCTGATCGACGCGCCCGCGCGGTCCGGGGAGGTGGGCTACTGGCTGGGTGCGGGCTTCGAGGGCCGCGGCCTGGCCGCCCGGGCGGTCACGGCGGTGCTGGACCACGCCTTCGGTCCGCTCGGCCTGGACCGCGTCGCGCTGCAGGCCACCGCGGACAACATGCGCAGCCGCGGCGTGGCCGAACGCCTGGGATTCACCCAGGAGGGCGTGCTGCGCGAAGCGGCGGCCTTCCCCGGCGAACGCCGCGACGTCGTCCTCTACGGCCTCCTCTCCCGAGAGTGGCACGCCTCCGCACGCTGACCGCCAGGGGCGCGGCCGAGGACCTTTCGGGTCAGTCGGTGGTGAAGGGCGCGTAGCCGACGGGAACCTCGCTGACCCTCAGGTCCGAGAAGAGCAGGGTGAGAAGGTGCGCGTTGGTTTCGATGCGCACCTGGTGGAAGTCGATCCCGAGCGCCTGCGACCACCGCTGGGTCGCTTCCGACCCGGGCAGGAGTTTCGCGCCCGGATACAGGCAGTGCCACCTGACGCCCCAGACGTATCCGTCGACGGCCTCGCCGATCTCGTGGCCGATGAGGCCGTCATCCAAAAGTGCGGCGGCGTCCATGCCGCCGTTCTACCCGAGGGTCTGGGTGCCGAGGACGGCGAGGAGGGCGAGGCGTTCGGCGCTCTCGCGTTCACGCCGTGTCGGACCGACGACGGGTGTTCCGGTCAACCGGTCGAGCATCCTCTGCACGCTGGGCGTGATGTAAGCAGGCACGGTGCCCTGCGGTGGTGCCGACGACGTCGGCACACGTGTCTGCCGTCTGTAGGCGATATGTCGACGGTCGCGGCCACCATCGGATGTCCGAACCGCTCACAGACGGGCGGCCCGGAGCCGACCCGGTCAGTCGACAAGTAGAGGAGTTCCTCCGTCATGCTCTCAGCGTCCTCCGTCCCGGCCTGGGACGTGCACCGGTTGCCGCGCGCCGACGGCTGCACGTTCCTGGTCACCGGCGGCAACGCGGGCATCGGCTACTTCGTTGCCGAACAACTCGCCGCCACCGGTGCGACCGTCGTGCTGGGGAGCCGCAACCCGGCGAAGGCCGAGGCCGCCAAGGCGGCGATCCGACGCCGCGTCCCGGGCGCGCTCCTGCGCGACGTACGGCTGGACCTGTCCGACCTCGCGTCGCTCAAGGCCACAGCCGAGGCGATGGACGTCGGGCGGTTGGACGCGGTCGTCCATAACGCCGGTGTCGCCCTCGACGATCCGCCGCGCCGGGAGACCGGTGACGGGCACGAGTTGATGTTCGGCACCAACCACCTCGGCCACTTCGCGTTGACGCGGTGGCTGATGCCGCTGTTGTCGGCCGCGCCGGCCGGCCGCATCGTGACCATGGGCAGCTTCGCTGCGAAGTCCGAACGGCTGGACACGGGGGACCTGCAGTCCCGCCACGACTACCGGCCCAAACGCACTTACGGCCGGTCGAAGCTCGCCCAGATGCTCTTCGGCCTCGAACTCGACCGCCGTCTGCGCGAGGCGGGCAGCACGGTGACGAGCGTCGTGGTCCACCCGGGCGGCGCCCTGGACTCACTGACACCCGCGCGCCCGCCGGTGCATGTGCGGACCGCGGGCGCCTGGCTCCGCGGTCGGCCAGCG
Source organism: Streptomyces sp. (assembly GCA_035698655.1). Lineage (GTDB taxonomy): Bacteria > Actinomycetota > Actinomycetes > Streptomycetales > Streptomycetaceae > Streptomyces. The sequence goes on along the minus strand of DASSBO010000110.1, from coordinate 8,990 downwards.
TGCCTCGTCGTCCAGGGTAAGCACGCCGGCGCGTGGCCCGCGGTGCGAGGCGTACTGGACCTGGCGGTCGCGGGTGGGCAGGTGTGGGGGCCGCGCGTCTTCGGATTGCGCGGCCGGCCCGGGCCGGAGCCGTTGTGGCGACACCTGGCGGACACCGGCGTCGCTGCCCGGCTGTGGGAGGCCAGCGTCGACCTCACCGGCGTGGACCCCGGCCCGGCCGCGCAGCTGTCGCGCTGAAAACGGGGGAAGAGGACTGTCTGCTCAGGGGCGCCAGGCGGCGGGCGGGTCCTCGCCGACCCGGCCGTCCACGGCCTCGCGGAGGAGGTCGGCGTGGCCGGTGTGCCGGCCGTACTCCTCCAGCAGGTCGAACACGAGCCGGCGCAGGCCGGCGTGCCGGCCGTCGTCGGTGGCCATGTGGACCGGCCGGTCGAGTCCGCCGTCGGCCAGGGCGGCGTCCAGCCGGGCCCGGGACCGTTCGACGGCGCCGTCCCAGAGCGCGTACAGCTGCTCGGGGGTGTCGCCGGCGGCGGTGGTGAACTCCCAGTCCTCGCTGCCGTCCGGGCCGAGGGTGTCCCATGGCGCGCCGAGCGGCTCCCCGGACAGCTTGGCGGTGAAGGTGTGGTCCTCGACCAGGGCCAGATGCTTGAGCAGGCCGCCGAGGCTCAGTGCGGAGGCGCCCAGGCGGGCCTGCAGTCCTGCCGGGGCCAGGCCGTCGGTCTTCCACCGGAAGGTCATGCGCTGCCGGTCGAGGGCGCCCAGCAGGTGCTCGACTTCGGTGCCGGCGAGCGGCGGCTCCCAGGGCGGGTCGTCGTGTGTCGTCATGCGCAGCACGGTAGAGGCAGGCACTGACTGCGCCCGCCGCCCGCCGGCACGTTTCGGATGCCGAATGCAGGAGACAACGAGTCGTGTAGGTGCTTCGAACGCGCAGGCACGTCCGCGTGAGCGGCCGCATACGGCTGTCCTCAACGGTGTGCCCGAGCGCCCTCCCGCGACGCTGCCTCCGGCAGCACGAACAGCATGAACAGCACGGCGAGCGGGAGGAGAGGACGATCCGATGAGTGTCATACCGGGCCACACCGCGAGATGAGGAACAGGCCTCGCCCCTGTCAGCACTCAGACCCTCATCAGCGGTATTCGCGAAACGGAGCCAGCACCATGCTCATGGCCCACCCGGCCGTCCTGGCCGACCTCATCAACCAGTACGAGACCCTCAGCGCCCTGCAGGCGGAAGACGGCAGCCCCGAAGCGGCCCAGCGGCTGGATGACGTCGCCTACACGCTGTGCATCTCCACCGGCACGCGGGACATCGACGCCGCCCTGGTCGCCGCCCGCCACCAGCTGCCCGGCGCACGGCCCGAGGACGACTCCGTCCTCAACGACGTCTAGGACGTTCCCCGGGCAGGCGAGGTCAGCGCCGTTCCGGGTCGAACTCCAGCACCTGCGTGAGCCGGATGTTGTTGCCGGACGGGTCACGGAACGAGGTGTCGATGCCGTACGGCTGCGTCGTCGGCGGGTCGTTGAACTCGACGCCGCGGGCGGACAGCTCGTCGTACGCGGCCTTGCAGTCGTCGGTCTCCAGGAACAGCGTGCCGCCCGCGCCCATGGCCACCAGGTCCGCGAGCTGCGCGCTGCTCGCCTCGTCCAGCATCGGCTGTCCCGGTACCGGCATCAGCACCAGTGCCGGGCCGTCCGAGCCGGACGGGGCGACGCACAGCCACCGGAACTGCCACGCCTCCATCGTCACGTCCGCCCGGACCTCCCAGCCGAGTTTGCGGGTGTAGAAGTCGAGGGCCTCGTCCTGGTCGTGCACCCAGAACTGTGCGTTGGCGATCTTGATCGTCGTCATGGTCGCTCCTCGGTCGGTTGCGTGCCATCGACGCTAGCCAGCGGGCAAGGCGGTGTCTTCTTGAAACGTGCGGTTTCGTCGCCGCCCGTAGACCATCGCCACACAGCGGGGGATGCGCACGTACCGGGCCGCGGGCGGGTGCGCCGCCCGGTACGCCTGCGGGGTCGTCCCGTACATCCGCCGGAAGCTCGTGGTGAACGAGCCGATGCTCTGCGTACCGACGGCGACGCCGATGGCGGCCACCGTCCAGTCGGTCGTGAGCAGCAGGGCGGCGGCCCGCTCCAGGCGGCGGGTCAGCAGGTACTGGTGTGGCGACTCGCCGAACGCGGCCTTGAAGCGGCGGCTGAAGTGGGCGGGGGACAGCCCGGCGGCCGCGGCCATGTCGGCCACGGTGAGCGGCTCCGGGTAGCGGGCGTCCGCGAGGTCCCGGGCACGGAGCAGATGACGGGCGATCGGTACGTGGGCCACGAGTCCATTGTGAGCCCATGGGACGGCCCGCCGGGAGCGCCGGCGGGCCGTCGGGTCGGGTCGGGTCGTGCCGGGCCGGGTCAGCCGTCGGCGTCGGGCGAGGGCAGGTAGCGGCCGGGCACCTGGGCCGGCTTCAGGACCTGGTCGTCACCCGGGTACGGCTTGCGGTAGCCGTGCGCCTCGTACCAGGTGAAGCGGTCCATCTGCTCGGGGTTGGCGCGGTCGGGCTTCGCCTGCTCCCCGGTCAGCGGCTGCTGCTTCTCCCAGGCGTGCCACAGCTTGGCGACGTGCTTCTTGGCCTTGGGCACCTCCGGCACCGGGGGCTGGGCGGGGGCGAGCGAGGCGTACTTGCCGGGCACGGTGTCCGCGCCGCAGGCCGGCGGGGTGTCGAGCCCGTAGGTCAGCGGGATGCGGTTGGACACCGCCTCGAACGGTGTGTAGTCGGCCTCCTCGGTGAACGCGCCGCGCATCGGCGTGGCGGCGCTGTCCTTCTGGTTCATCGGCTGGATCCCGAGGATCTGCTCGATGGTGCGGATCATGGTGATCTGCGTGTAGTAGTGGCTGTCGACCTTGCCGTGCAGCGCGTACGGGCTGATGATCTGCACCGGGCCGCGGGCGCCGTCGACGTGGTCGACGCCGTTCTGGGTGTCGTCCTGGATGACGAAGATCGCGGAGTCCTTCCACCACTTGCTGTGCGAGATGTGGTCCACGATCTTGCCGACGGCCAGGTCGTTGTTGGCGACCTGGGCGATCGGGTGCGGGGTGCCGCGGCCGCCGGTGTGGTCGCTGGAGAGCCACAGCATGTTCAGGTTCGCCGGCCCGTTCTCGTCGAAGTCGCGCTTCCAGATCTGGTACCGGTACAGGTCCGTGATGCCGGTGTCGAACTTCGGGTAGGCGTGCACCGTGACCTTGTTCAGCGACGGGATCGGCGAGGACGTGTACGTCTTGAGCTCCGGGCCCTCACCGGTCTTCTCCATGTGCCTGGCGTCGCAGTAGAAGTCCTGCCAGTTCGTGCCGGGCGGGCGGGACTCGAACTGGTTGAACTCGCCGAAGTTCCGCACGGACTTGCCGGCCGCCTGGGCGCCGGTCCAGAGGAAACCGGAGCGCTGGTGGCCCAGCGCGTCGTCCTCGGTGTCGTAGCTGCGCTGGTACAGGCCGGCACCGGACTCGGTGTACTCGGGGTTGTCGGCCTGCATCAGCCAGTTGTGGCCCTCGGCGGAGTTGGTGCCGATGTCGTAGGTGTTGTCGTAGAGGCCGAACTGCCGGACCATGGCGTGCTGGTTCGGTGTCACGTTCTCCCCGAACTGCGCGAGGTCCGGGTCGCCGTTCCCGGCTTCGACGTCGCCGAACAGCTGGTCGTAGGAGCGGTTCTCCTTCACGATCAGAAAGACGTGCTTGATCGTCGACGGGTCGCCCAGCCGCCTGGGCACCGGCACGGGCGCCACGTCACGGCCGTCGGATTCGGTCACCGAGTGGCGGTCCCAGCCGTTCTGATGGAAGACCGCCTGCGTGTAGTGCCGGATCTTCGCGTCGTCGGGCAGCGTGAACCGCAGCAGCGAGCCGGTCGAGTCGTGCGTGTTGTGGCCGGTGGCCGGCTCGGTGCCGGGGCCCTTGGCGATGGTGCGTTCGGGTCCGCGCTCGCCGATGCCGCGCGTGTTGGTGACGAGCACGTCGTCGCCGACGGTCGTCACCTCCTCGGGGAAGTAGTCGGTGGGCAGCAGCCCGATGTAGCTGACCGGCTCCTGCGGGCCGGTGTAGCGGTAGACCGCCAGCGCGTTCGCCCGGCCGAGGGTCACCAGCAGGTGGCCGTCCGGGGTGAGGGTGACGCCGTCGGGTTCGTAGCCGACGTCCGCCGCCGGCCAGGGCCGGGTCGCGATCGTCTGCACGACCTCGTTCTTCGAGGTGTCGATGACCGAGACCTCGTCGCTGCCGGTGTCGGCGACGAACACCGCGCCCTTCGCGGCGTGCAGGGCGGTGGGGTGCAGGCCGACGGGGATGCTGCGCACGTCGGCGTCCTGGTCGGCCACGTCGATGACGCTGACGGTGCCGGTGGTCGTGGCGCCGGTGTCGGGGTCGGCGGGCACCTGGGTGCCGTAGGAGTTGAGCGTGGACTCACCGGGCTTTGCGTGCCGCCCGCCCTCGTTGCTCACGTACAGACTGTCGCCGACGAGCACCATGTCCCGCGGGGCGATGCCCACGTCCCAGCTGTGCCGGACGGCGCCGGTGGCCGGGTCCATGGACACCACCCGGTTCTGCCCGTTGACGGCGGCGTAGACCGTGTCGCCGTCGGCGGAGAACACCGCCTGCGCGGGCAGCGCGTGCTTGGAGCCGTCGGCGGGGAGGGAGAGGAACGTCGGCTCGCCCAGGGTGCCGTCGGCCTGCACCGGGAAGCGGTCGTAGCCGTTGATCTGCGGCATCCACAGCGTCTTGCCGTCGGGGGAGTAGGTCGGCCCTTCCCGCCCCACGTTGTTGCTGTCGATGTGCAGGTCGGCGTCCGGCGAGGTGCCGGCCTGCTGCAGCACCTCGTAGGTCTTCAGGTCGACGACGGTCAGCGCGATGCCGCGGTCGTTGGTGAGTGCCGCGAGGTGGCGGCCGTCGGGGCTGACCGTGGAGGCGAGCAGCTTGCCGTTGTCGACGAGCAGCCGGTCGCCGATGGGCTTGAGCGCCTGGTCACTGGGCAGTTGCAGGCCTCTTCCGGTGGTGTCACCGACGAGGTTCGTGCCGAATCCGTTGGTCGAGGCGAAGGCGACTCCGCCGCCGAGGAGGGTCAGGGCGGCGGTGCCGGCCGCGAGTATCCGCTTCCGGCGGCGCCCGGTGCGTCGGCCGAAGAGCCCCGGACGGCTGCGCCCGACGTCTCTGCGCCTGCGTGTGACGTGCAATGGATCATCCTTCCGGACTGGCGAGCAGGTCGACGTTCCCGTCGAACTGCCACAGCGGGTTGGGTGCGTCGCCGGTTGGCGTGCGCACCTGGAAGTAGCCGTTCACCTCCTTCGGCCCGTCACCGTCGGCGACATACCGCCCGTTCGCGGTCACGTCGAGCTGGTAGATGGCCCGGCCGACGGCTTCGCCGGCATCGGGGAGGTGCCAGGTCACGACGCACCGCCAGTCGTGCCCCGGCCCCTCGTCGACGACCCGCGAGCCGCCCTTGTCGCAGGACGCGGTGGCGCGCAGCCGGTCCTCGGGCACGTCCGGCCGGCCGAGCTCCCGTGCCTGCAGCCGGTACAGGTGCGCGAAGTTCGTGGCGAGCGAGTCCTGCAGCTTCGCCCGGCTGATGCCCGATCCGCCGGCGGGCGTCGCGACCCCGGCCGTCACACCCGTCAGCGCCACCAGGACGGCCAATGGCAGGACGGCCGCCACGAGGATCCGGCGGCCCGCCCCGTCGTACGCCAGGTCGGTGAAGTCCCGGCGCAGGAACAGCCGGTAGGCGAGCGCGGTGGCGACGACGGCCCACACCAGGCTGACCGCGAGGCCGGCGAGCCGCGGACCCGGCTGCGCCGGGCCGGTGAACAGACCGCGCCAGGCGATGAAGGCCTGGCTGGGCAGGGCCAGCCGCACCGCGAGCGGCAGCGGCAGCAACTGCGCGAGCTGCAGCACGAAGGCGAGCAGCGCCGGCATCAGCAAGCCCATCGGGGAGCGTCCCAGTGCGACCGAGCCGAGCAGCCCGACCGCCGCGAACGCCAGCGTCGGCGCCAGCACGCACACCCAGGCGAGTGCGACCGTGGCGGCCGCGTCCGCCGGGGCCAGGCTGTGCCCGTCGAGCCCGACGAGCGGCCGGTCGCCGACCGCCGCCAGCCCGCCGGCGACGCCCGAGACGGCCAGCCCGAGCACGAACAGCCCGATCACGGTGAGACTGGCCAGGGCCTTGGCCACGAAGATCCGCCGCGGCGAGCGGACCGCGACGAGGAGGTGCCGCCAGGTGCCCAGCCGGTCCTCGGCGGCGAAGACGTCCCCGGCGACCAGCGACGTCAGCAGCGGCAGCGCCCACGTGCAGGAGAAGGCCAGGACCACCAGCGGCCCCGCCCAGCCGGTCGCGTGCATCCAGCGGCCGAAGACGGTGTCGGTGGGCAGCGTGCTCTGCCGGCTCACCACGGCCACGAAGACCGCCGGGGCGAGCCAGCAGGCCAGGAGCAGCAGCCGGATCCGCCACTGGGAGACCAGCTTGAGCAGCTCGAAGCGGTAGCCGTGCCGCAGGGGCGCCGGACGGACGGCGGCTTCGTCGGCTTCGGGCCGCGTGGCCGGCGCGGTCGCCGTCATCGCTGCTCCTCCTCGTCGGTCTGCGCGCGCACGGCATCGGCGTCCGCGCCGGTCAGGGCCAGGAACGCCGCCTCCAGCGGCGGTACGACCGGTGCCAGTTCACGCACCGCCACGTCGGCCTCGACGAGCCGCACGACCAGTTCGTCGAGGGCCGGCACCGGTCCCCGCACCACGAGCGCGTCGGTCTCCTGCGGCGGCAGGGGGACGCCGTCGGGGCCGCCGCCGTGGGGGAGCACGCGGAGCCGCGGCGTCTGCGCCGCCACCCGGCGTGCGGTCGGCGGGTCGGAGGTGAGCAGCCGGTAGTCGAGCTCGCCGCTCTCGGCGGCGAGTTTGCCGACCGGGCCGGAGAAGACCACCTGCCCGGTGGCGAGGATGGTGACTTCGCTGCACAGCGCGGCGAGATCGTCCATCCGGTGGCTGGAGAGGACCACCGCGGTGCCTGCGGCGGCGAGCCGGGTGATCACGCGGTGCACGTGACGCTTGCCTGCGGGGTCCAGGCCGTTGGCCGGCTCGTCCAGGACGAGCAGCCGCGGCTCGGTGAGGAGGGCCGCGGCCAGCCCGAGGCGTTGCCGCATCCCCAGCGAGAAGCCCCGAACGGGGGCGCCGGCGACGTCGGTGAGACCGACCTGCTCCAGCGCCTCGTCGACCTCGCCGGTCCGCCCGGCGCCGTGCCCGCGCAGCGCGGCCAGGGCGGTCAGGTTCTGCCGGGCGGTGAGCGAGGGATACAGGCCCGGGCCGTCGACGAAGCCGGCGACGCCGTCGGGTACGGCCAGCCTCCTGCCGACCGGCGTACCGAGGATCTCCAGCCGGCCGCCGTCCGCCACCGACAGGCCGAGGAGCAGGCCCAGGAGCGTGGTCTTGCCGGCGCCGTTCGGGCCGACGAGGCCGGTGACCCGACCGCAGGCGACGTCGAGGTCGACGCCGTCGAGTGCCACCACGTCGCCGAAGCACTTGGTGAGCGCGCGCGCCCTGACCGCGGGCGTCGTGTCCATGTTGCTCTCCTTGAAGTCGTCGGCGGCAAAAGGAAGTTACGGACCGAGGCTTGCGAGGGCATGGGCGCCGAACTGAACATTCCACAAACAGTCGGCGGCTAAGCGGAACCGACCCCTCCGAGTTGTTGATGCCCTGTCAAGTCGCCGCTCGCCGGATAAGCGGTTGCCGGACCGGCGTGGAGCGAGGACGATCTGCGACCGTGATGATGAGCACGGACGGCCCCTCCACCCGCCCGCTCGCACTGGTCACCGGCGTGGGCCGCACGGTGGGCATCGGTGCGGGCGTCGCCCGCCGACTGGCCGCGTCGGGCTGGGACATCGCCGTCAGCCACTGGGCTCCCTACGACGAGCGCATGCCCTGGGGAGTCGAGTCGGGCGCGGGTGATGCGATCACGGAAGCACTCGCCGAGTGCGGTGCCGCGTCCGTCGGCGTCGAAGCCGATCTCGCCGACCCGGACGCGCCGGCGCGCGTCTTCGACGAGGTCGAACGCAGGCTGGGCACCGTCACGGCCCTGGTGATGTGCCACTGCGAGTCGGTCGACTCCGGCCTGCTGGACACCACCGTCGAAAGCTTCGACCGCCACTTCGCGGTCAACGCGCGCGCCACCTGGCTGCTCATCCGTGAGTACGGCCGGCGGTTCAAGGCCGCCCCGGGCAGCGGCCGGATCGTCGCCCTCACCAGCGACCACACCGTCGACAACCTGCCCTATGGTGCGAGCAAGGGGGCCCTGGACCGCATCACCCTCGCCGCCGCGCGCGAACTCGCGCACCTGGGCGTGACCGCCAACGTCATCAACCCCGGCCCGATCGACACCGGTTGGATGACCGACGACGTGCGCGAGTTCGCGCTCCGCCAGACGCCGCTCGGCCGCCTCGGCACCCCGCAGGACACCGCGCACCTGGTGGACTTCCTGTGCTCGCCGCAGGGCGAGTGGATCAACGGGCAGCTTCTGATGAGCAACGGCGGCTTCGCCTAGGCACTTCGCCTAGGCACTTCGGCCGTCTGCCGCGGTGGCTCGGCGCCCGCGCCGGTTGAGTGCGGAGACGGCCGGGCCCGGGTCGTCCGCGTGGAAGCGCAGCACCTGCGCCTCGGCCGCCGCGCCCAGCGGGCGCAGGAACCGTACCGGTTCGCTGAGCTGCACCGTGACCGTCGTCTGGCCGCCGAGCGGCAGGTCGAGCGAGCCGTCGTCGTGCAGCTTGGCGGGGAAGCCCCTGCCCTCGGGGGAGCGGCGTTCCGCCCGGGCTCGTACGATCCGCTCCGCCGGCACGGCGATCTCCATCAGCACCCCGTAGCGCAGCAGCAGCGACCCGTCGGCGCGGACGACGTGCGGGCGGACCGCGTAGGAGGCCTGCAAGGCGATGACGAAGTAGATGCCCCACACGTCGAGCACCAGGAAGACGGAGTGCACCACCGGCCACGGGATGATCAG
>DASSBO010000109.1:0-6857 GCA_035698655.1 Streptomyces sp. | reverse complement strand
CCGGGCAGCGGGCTGATCATGATGCCGCCGGTCTCGGTCTGCCACCAGGTGTCGACCACGGGCGTGCGGTCCTTGCCGATGACGTGCCGGTACCAGATCCAGGCCTCGGGGTTGATGGGCTCGCCGACGGAGCCGAGGATGCGCAGCGAGGAGAGGTCGAAGCGCTCGGGGATGTCGTCGCCCCACTTCATGCAGGCGCGGATGGCCGTCGGGGCGGTGTAGAAGATCGTCACGCCGTACTTCTGGACGATCTCCCACCAGCGGCCCTTGTGCGGGGAGTCCGGGGTGCCCTCGTACATGACCTCCGTGGCGCCGTTGGCCAGCGGGCCGTAGACGATGTACGAGTGGCCGGTGACCCAGCCGACGTCCGCGCTGCACCAGAAGACGTCCGTCTCCGGCTTGAGGTCGAACACCGAGTGGCAGGTGTAGGCCACCTGGGTGAGGTAGCCGCCGGTGGTGTGCAGGATGCCCTTCGGCTTACCGGTGGTGCCGGAGGTGTAGAGGATGAACAGCGGGTGCTCGGCGTCGAAGTCCTGCGGGGTGTGCTCCGCGGACTGACGGCCGACCAGGTCGTGCCACCACACGTCGCGCCCGTCGTGCCACTCGATGTCCTCCTGGCCGGTGCGGCGCACCACCAGGACGCTGCGCACGTTCTCGGTGCCCGGGCGGGTCAGCGCCTCGTCGACGGCCGGCTTCAGGGCGCTGGGCGCGCCCTTGCGGTACCCGCCGTCGGCGGTGATCACCACGCGGGCGTCCGCGTCCTCGATGCGGGTGGCCAGCGCGTCGGCCGAGTAGCCGCCGAAGACGACGGAGTGCGGTGCGCCGATGCGGGCACAGGCGAGGAGGGCGACGGCCGCCTCGGGGATCATCGGCATGTAGATCGCCACGCGGTCGCCGGCGTTCACCCCGAGCTCGGTCAGCGCGTTGGCCGCCTTGGACACCTCGTCCTTGAGCTCGGCGTAGGTGATGCTGCGGCTGTCGCCCGGCTCGCCCTCGAAGTGCAGGGCGACCCGGTCGCCGTTCCCCGCCTCGACGTGCCGGTCGACGCAGTTGTAGGCGACGTTCAGCTTCCCGTCGGCGAACCACTTGGCGAAGGGCGGGTTCGACCAGTCCAGCGTCTCGGTCGGCTCCTTCCCCCAGCTGAGCCGGCGGGCCTGCTCGGCCCAGAAGCCCAGCCGGTCGGCCTTCGCCTGCTCATACGCCGTCGCTTTGACGTTGGCGTCGGCAGCCAGCTCGGCGGGCGGCGCGAACCTCCGCTCCTCGTGGAGAAGATTGGCCAGGCTTTCGTTGCTCACGACATCTCCCTTTCCCAGGGTGTCTGCTGTGTCCCACCTCATACCTCATCAGCCCGTGCGGCCTGTGACAAGGGTTCTCGGCGAAAATTGGTTTAGACCTGTCGCGGCGCGGCTGTGCGCCGCCGTGACGGCTCCCCGCGTACCCCCCGAGTGCGGGTGAAAGGCGGTCCGACGGCAGGTGCTGCCCGATGTGCCCGCTAGGGGAGTGAAAAGGGCAGAAAGGCAGCTTGTCGTACAAACATCTTGTCTTCCTCGTGTCAGGTTAGACCCGTACTAAGCGGACTAATCAGACAATCGCGGGAATGAGGTGGGCCCATGAGAGCCACCCGACGAGGCTGGGCGGCGGGCGTCGCGGCGATGGCCGCGCTGACCATGGTTCTCGGCGGATGCGCCCAGAGCCCGGACGGTGACGCCACGTCGGCCGACCGGAACGGTCAGGGACGGGACGACGGGCAGAAGCCCAAGCGGCAGGTGCAGCTCATCGGCGACGGGTCCACCGCGTTCACCGGTGTGCAGCCCAACCAGCCCACCCCGCACCGGCTCCAACCGGGTCAGAAGCCCCCGCAGTTCGTCGTCTTCTCCTGGGACGGCGCGGGCGAGGTGGGCAACGGCCTGTTCGCCCGGTTCCGCAAGCTCGGCAAGGAGCTCGGGGCCTCGATGACGTACTTCCTCTCCGGCCTCTACCTGCTCCCCGAGGACCAGAAGAACCGCTACGACCCGCCCGGCCACGCGCCGGGCGCCTCCGACATCGGCTACCTCACCGACGCCCACATCAAGGCCACCCTCGAACAGCTGCGGCTCGCCTGGCTGGACGGCAGCGAGATCGGCACCCACTTCAACGGCCACTTCTGCGGCGCGAACGGCGTCGGCAGCTGGACGAGCGAGCAGTGGAAGAGCGAGATCAAGCAGGCGAAGTGGATCGTCGAGCACTGGAAGACGACGACCGGCTGGGACGATGCGGACCCGCTGCCGTTCAACTACGAGAAGGAGCTCATCGGCGGCCGGGCGCCCTGCCTGGCCGGACAGCAGAACCTGCTGCCCGCTGCGAAGGAACTCGGCTTCCGCTACGACTCCAGCGGCGTGAACAGGCAGGTGTGGCCCTCGAAGAAGGAGGGGCTGTGGGACCTGTCCCTGCAGCAGGTCCCGATGCCCGGCCACTCCTTCGAGACGGTCTCGATGGACTACAACTTCATGGCCAACCAGTCCGGCACCACACACGGGCCCGAGTCCCAGTGGCCCACCTACCGCAAGCAGATGCACGACGGGCTCATGCAGGGCTTCGAGCGCGCCTACCAGGGCAACCGGGCGCCGTTGATCATCGGCAACCACTTCGAGGAGTGGAACGGCGGGGCGTACATGGACGCGGTGGCGGACGTCATGCGCGACGTCTGCACGAAGCCGGAGGTGCGGTGCGTCTCCTTCGAGCAGCTGGTCGACTGGCTGGACAAGCAGAATCCCGACGTGCTGGCGAAGCTGCGCACCCTGCAGGTCGGCGAGGCGCCCAAGGGCGGCTGGGAGAAGTTCCTGAGCTGACCTGCCGGCCGGGGCCGGCCGCCTCAGGCGGGCTGTGCGACCGGTTCCTCGCGCAGCACGAACGCGGGGTCGACCTGGGAGGCCAGGTCGGCCCCCGTCCGCTCGTTGCCCCAGCTCTCCGCGTTGCGCAGATGGAAGTGCACCATCTGCCGCGTGTACCGCTCCCAGTCCCGGTCCTCGTAGGCCTGCGCCGCCGTCTCGTGCATGAGCCGCAGCGCCTCCAGGTTGGAGTCCTCCAGGTCGCGGAAGGGCAGCGGGCGGCCCTTCTCCATGGTGCGGACCCAGTCGGACTGGCCGACGGCGACCAGCAGATCGTCGCCGACCTCCTCGCGCAGGAAGCGCAGGTCGTCCGCGGTGTGCACCTTGTTGCCCACCACGCGCAGCGGCACGCCGAAGTCCCGGGCGTACTCCTTGTACTGGCGGTAGACGGCGACGCCCTTGCGGGTGGGCTCGGCGACCAGGAACGTCATGTCGAAGCGGGTGAACATCCCGGAGGCGAAGGAGTCGCTGCCGGCCGTCATGTCGACCACCATGTACTCGCCGCGACCGTCGACCAGGTGGTTCAGGCACAGCTCGACCGCGCCGACCTTCGAGTGGTAGCAGGCGACGCCCAGGTCGGCCTCGGTGAACGGCCCTGTCGCCAGCAGCCGTACGTCACCGCCCTCGAGCGCCACCGTGCGTGCGCAGGCGTCGTAGATCGGGTTGTCCTCGCAGATGCGCAGCAGGCGTGAGCCCTCGCCGGGCGGCGTCGTCTTGATCATCGACTCGGCCGAGGTGATCCGCGGGTTCGCGCCGCGCAGATGGTCCTTGATGAGCGGCAGGTGGGCGCCCATCGCCGGCATGCGCGCTGCCTCCGCCTCGTCCAGTCCGAGCGCGCACCCCAGATGCTGGTTGATGTCGGCATCGACGGCGATGACCGGGATCCGCCGCGCGGCGAGCCGGCGGACGAACAGTGCGGACAGCGTCGTCTTGCCGCTGCCGCCCTTGCCTACGAAAGCGATCTTCATGATCGGAAGCGTAACCATGCGTGCACGCTCCGTGTCCGGGCGAGTGAAGAAGACCACTCGATCGAGCGGCCTGCACCCCTTGGCGGATGCGTAGGGTCATACGCATGAGGAGCACCGCAGACCCGCTCGCCCCGCTCGGGGAACTGTCCGGAGTGGCCGAGGCCGTGGAGTCCGTCCGCAAGGCGGTCGACCGTGTCTACGGACACCGCATCATGCGGCGGCGCAGCAGCGAGGTCAGCGCGGAGGCGGCGCTGCGCGGTGCCCGCGGCTCCGCCGCGGCGGCCGGCGCCGACTGGGCGCTCGAAGAGGTGCGCCGGCGCAGCGACTTCAGCGGTGACGAGCAGGCGCGCACGGTGGGTGCCGCGCTGCGCGTGAGCGCCGAGGCGGGCCAACTCCTCTCGGTGTGGGACCAGTCGCCGTTGCGGGTGCTGGCCCGGCTGCACCTGGTGGCGGCGGGCGGCGACGCGCCGGACGCGTCGGTGGGCCGCCCGCGGCTGGCCGGCGAGACCGTCTCGGACGCGGACGTCTCCCGTGAACTGCCGCTGCCGGACGCCGAGCAGACCTCGGCGCGGCTGGACGGCCTGGCGGAGCTGATCGTCGCGGGCTCCTCGGCGCCCGCGCTGGTGACGGCGGCTGTGGTGCACGGCGAGCTGGCCGTGCTGCGGCCGTTCGGTTCGTACAACGGTCTGGTGGCGCGGGCCGCCGAGCGCATCGTGCTGGTGGGCAGCGGGCTCGACCCGAAGGCCATCTGCCCCTCCGAGGTGGGCCACGCCGAACTGGGCCGCGAGGCGTACGCGGCGGCGCTCGGCGACTATGCCTCGGGCTCGCCGGAGGGCATGGCGCGGTGGATCGCGCACTGCGGGCGCGCGGCGGAGCTGGGTGCGCGGGAGAGCACGGCGGTCTGCGAGGCGATGCAGCGCGGCGCGGCGTAGGTCCTGTTTGCGGACAAGGGTTGCGGCGACACCGAACCGAAGGCGGTGCCGCCGCTGGCATGGCCACCGGGTTACCAGTGCGTGCGCGAATACTCGTCCATCAGGTCGGGACGTTGCCCGTCACCTGGTGCGACTGGCCCGAATCGCGGGTCGGCTGCGCGTGGGTGCCCGATATTCATGCGGACGGTCCGTCGGCCTTGCTGCGTAACCGGGTGTCCTCACGGACGCCGGTGGTCTGGCGGGCCGTTGAGTCCTTTGTACTCCCGACGCGGGAGGAGGGGAAGAGCAGGTCTCAGATATTTGCTTTCCGCTCAAACCGTCCCGAACCGGGCGCGGCGTCTGCTGGTGTACCAGACGAGCCCCGCAGTGGCGATCGCGGCCGTGGCGGCAGCCGCCGCCACCGCCAGCGCCGGCCGGGACGGCATGCTCAGGGACGGCACCCGCTGCTTCAGGCGCACGGGGCGCGAGAAGGACAGCACGGGCCAGTCCCGAGCCAGCGCCTCCTTGCGCAGACCGCGGTCCGGGTTGACGGCGTGCGGGTGCCCGACGGCCTCGAGCATGGGCAGGTCGGTCACCGAGTCGCTGTAGGCGTAGCAGCGCTTCAGGTCGTAGCCCTCGGAGGCGGCCAGGGAGGCGATGGCCTCCGCCTTGGTCGGGCCGTAGGCGTAGTACTCGATCTCGCCGCTGAAGCAGCCGTCCTCGCCGACGACCATGCGGGTGGCGACGACCCGGTCGGCCCCGATCATCTCGCCGATGGGCTCGACGACCTCCGCGCCCGAGGTGGAGACGATCACGACGTCCCGGCCGGCCAGGTGGTGCTGCTCGATCAGCGAGGCCGCCTCGTCGTAGATGATCGGATCGATCAGGTCGTGGATGGTCTCCGCGACGATCTCCTTGACCTGCTGGACGTTCCAGCCGCGGCACAGCGCGGAGAGGTACTCGCGCATCCGCTCCATCTGCTCGTGGTCGGCGCCTCCGGCGAGGTACACGAACTGGGCATAAGCGGTACGCAGTACGGCACGGCGATTGATCAGACCGCCGTGGTAGAAGGACTTGCCGAAGGTGAGTGTGCTCGACTTCGCAATGACCGTCTTGTCCAGGTCGAAGAAGGCGGCGGTCCGGGGCAGCGACTGGATTTCCACGAGTGTGAGCATAGGCGCCCACCATTCGGCGTAAGCTGGGGCGCGTGGGTTTGCCTGAGATGGCCCTCGGGTACACCATGGAAGTCACGGATCGTTCGCGACCGTGCTAACCCGGTCCGGCTCCTCCCCCCCCGAGTCGGCCGTGGAGACGACCCCCGCTCTCCCCCCCGGCGGGGGTCGTCGCATGTCCGGGGCGGTTTTCTGCTGCTCCCCTTCCCGTTGCCCGGCCGGACCGTCCGAGAGGTCCGGACCTCGTGCACGCCATCCTGTCACTACGTTCCGTAATCGGCGTGCTCCTGTGCGGAACGCCCCCGGTTTGAGTGACGCGGATATTCACAACCGCAGAGTTGTCCACGGATTTCGACCATGATCACTGAATTCTTCCGGTTCGCAGCACCGTGATTCCCGGCACCGCCCGCGAGCTGTTCGCGGACGCCGCGGTGCGAGTGCGAAGGGGAATCGGAAGTGGCCGAAACCATCCTGATCGTGACGGAGGACGAGGTACTCCTCGATGACCTGCTGCGGCTGTGCGCCGCGGCCGGCGCGGAGGCCGAAGTCGCCCACGGCGCGCCCGAACGCGGCGCCGACGGCCCGGCATGGGGCGCCGCCGCCCGCTGGGAGCAGGCACCGCTCGTCCTGGTGGGCGACGACTGCGCCCGTGCCGGCACGCTGGGCGCCGACCTCACCGGCACGCCGGCCGCGCGGCGGCGTGCCGGGGTGCTGCTGGTCGGCCGGGACCTCGACGATCCCGGCGTGTGGGAGCGCGGCGCCCGGCTCGGCGCGGAGGGCGTCGTCGTCCTGCCCGACGCCGAGACCTGGCTCGCCGGCCGGATCGCCGACGCCGCCGAAGGACGCGGGCGTGCCGCGCTCACCGTCGGCGTGCTCGGCGGCCGCGGCGGCGCGGGAGCCTCCACCCTCGCCTGCGCGCTCGCCGTCACCGCTGCCCGC
>DASSBO010000108.1:0-4701 GCA_035698655.1 Streptomyces sp. | reverse complement strand
TGTGTTGATCACGGAGGAGCCTCCCTTGGAGTTCGACGTCGTCATCGAGATCCCTAAGGGCTCTCGGAACAAGTACGAGGTGGACCACGAGACCGGTCGCATCCGACTGGACCGCCACCTGTTCACCTCGACGGTCTACCCGGCCGACTACGGCTTCGTGGACGGCACGCTGGGAGAGGACGGCGACCCGCTGGACGCTCTCGTGCTGCTCGACGAGCCCACGTTCCCCGGCTGCTACATCGCCTGCCGCACCATCGGCATGTTCCGCATGACGGACGAGGCCGGCGGCGACGACAAGCTGCTGTGCGTCCCCGCCGACGACCCGCGGATGGCCCACCTGAAGGACATCCAGGACGTCAGCGACTTCGACCTGATGGAGATCAAGCACTTCTTCGAGGTCTACAAGGACCTGGAGCCGGGCAAGTCCGTCGAGGGCGCCGACTGGGTCGGCCGCGCCGAGGCCGAGGCCGAGGTCGAGGCCTCCGTCAAGCGCCTGAAGGACCAGGGCGGACACTGACCGCCCTGGGGCAGGACCTGGCCCCGCTCCCGGACGTGCGTCGGGGAGCGGGGCTCAGAACGTCGCGCTGGCCGCGACCTGGGACGCGCTCTGCGTCGAGGTCACCCCGGGGATGTCCTGCTCGGCCCACACGACCTTGCCGCCGGGCGTGCGGCACGAGCCCCAGCGGCGGCACAGCATGTTCACCAGCTGCAGCCCGCGCCCGCCCTCGTCGGACAGGCCGGCGTGCTGGATCTGCGGCAGGTCCGGGCCGGTGTCCGAGACCTCCACGGTGAGCCGTTCGCCGCGCAGCAGCCGCAGCGCGCCCGGCCCGCCGCCGTAGCGCAGGGCGTTGCCCACCAGCTCGCTGACCACCAGTTCGGTGACGTCCACCAGCTCGGCCAGACCCCACAGCGTCAGCTGCTCGCCCACCAGCTTGCGGGCGGCCGAAGCGGCGCTGCCGTCCGGCGGCAGGTCCCACACCTGCAGCCCCTCCGGCCGCGGCGGAACCCGCCCGGCGGCGACGACCAGCACCGCCTCGTCGATCCGGCCGTCCGCGCCCGGTGACTCGCTGAGCAGTCCGCCGGAGTCCAGTTCCTCCGGCAGCAACCGGGTGGCGTTCTCCTGCAGCCGCCGCAGCGACACGTCGACGTCGTCGGTGCGGTTCTTGATCAGCCCGTCCGTGTACAGCACCAGCCGGGCGCCGTCGCTCTGCGTGAAACGCACCGGGTCGTAGGGGATGACGCCGGAGCCGAGCGGCGCACCGACCGGCAGGTCGACGTAGGAGGCGTGGCCCGCGCCGTCCACCAGCAGCGGCGGCGGGTGGCCCGCGGTGGCCACCGTGTAGGACGAGTCGGCCGGGTCGTAGACCGCGCACAGGCAGGTGGCGACCTGCTCGTCCTCCAGGTCGCGGGTGGCCAGGTCCAGCCGGGCCAGCACCCGGTCGGGGGCGATGTCCAGCGACATCAGGGTGCGGGCGACGGTGCGCAGCCGGCCCATGGTGGCCGCCGCCGGCAGGCCGTGGCCCATCACGTCGCCCACGACCAGCGCCGAGCGGCCGCTGGGCAGTTCGACCACGTCGTACCAGTCGCCGCCGACACCGCGGGTGTCGGCGGCCGGCGCGTAGTCGGTGACGACGTCCAGACCGCCGGTCCGCGGCGTGGCGCGCGGCAGCAGGCTGCGCTGCAGCGAGATCACGTGCTGGCGTTCCCGCCCGTACAGGCGCGCGTTGTCGATGAAGACCGCGGCCTTCGACGCGAGTTGTTCGGCCAGCGCCAGGTCGGTGCGGGTGAACGGCGGCCGGCCGCCGGCCCGCACGAAGTCGGCGGTGCCCAGCAGCAGGCCACGGGCGATCAGCGGAACCGCCATGTAACTGTGCACGCCGGAGCCGCGCATCTTCTCGGCCGCGTGCTCCGAGGGCGCCACCCGCCGGTAGTCCTCGCGCGTCATGTGGCTGACCAGTACCGGCCGGCGGGCCGCGAGACAGTGCGTGGTGAGCAGGGTGCCGACCGTGTGGTGGGAGAGCTCGCCGACCGGATCCGGCTCCAGGTCGGACAGTTCGGGAACCTGCGCGAGCGCGATGGCCCGGCTGACCGGAAATTCCTCGCCGCCGGTGGGCCGTTCGCCCTCCTCGCCGTGCAGCACCGACTCCAGCACGTCCACGGCTGCGCCGTCCGCAAGCCGGGGAACGATGAAGTCCGCCAGCTCCTGGCAGGTCTTCTCCAGATCCAGCGTGGTGCCGATCTTCGTCCCGGCGTCGTTGAGCCAGGCGAGCCGGCTGCGGGTCGTGAAACGGTCCGCCAGACCGGCGGCCCGGCGACGCAGGTGGTATGCGGGGGACACGGCGCCCTGTGCCCTGGGGCGCCGAGCCGGACTGCCGCCTCGCACCGTGCTGGCCTCCCGTCGCGTCCTGACGACGCCTTCCGAGCCCAAGTCTGCCCCCGCGAACGCGCCGCCGCCTCCTGACGCGCCATGTTATCCGCGTCACCGTGCTGCGTACCCAGTCCCTTGCGACCGCTTTTCGCAACGGATTTCCCCAAGAACGACCAAAGCTTAATTGGCTGATACACCTAATCGGAGTACGGTGATCACCGCCCGCCCCGGTGCGGGGCGGTACGGGGACCACACGCGGAACGCGGAAACGCGGACGCAGCAAGCACAGTGCGCCCCGGTGCGCCGGGGCGGTCGACCGACGAAGGGGATGATCGCGACCGATGTGCGGAATCACCGGATGGATCTCCTACGACAGGGACCTCACCGCCGACCGGGGCACGGTCGAGGCGATGGCCGGCACCATGGCCTGCCGCGGCCCGGACGCCGCCGGCGCCTGGCGTGACACCCACGCCGCGTTCGGACACCGGCGGCTGGCCGTCATCGACCTCGAGGGCGGACGCCAGCCCATGACCGTCACCCACGACGGCCACACCCTGCTGGCCACCACCTACAGCGGCGAGGTCTACAACTACCGTGAGCTGCGCGGCGAACTCGAGAGCCGCGGCCACACCTTCCGCACCAGCAGCGACACCGAGGTCGTCCTGCACGCCTACCTGGAGTGGGGCGAGGACTTCACCACGCGGCTCAACGGCATGTTCGCCTTCGCGCTGTGGGACCCGCGCACCGAGGAGGCGCTGCTCGTGCGGGACCGCATGGGCATCAAGCCGCTCTACTACCAGCCCACCGCCGACGGCGTGCTGTTCGGCTCCGAACCGAAGGCGATACTCGCGCACCCCGGCGTGCGGCCCGTCGTCGACGCCGAAGGGCTCACCGAGCTCGTCGCCTTCACCAAGACGCCCGGCCACGCGGTCTACAAGGGCATGTACGAGCTGCGCCCCGGCCACGTGCTGCGGGTGCGGCGCGGCGGCGTGAGCGAACACCGGTACTGGGGCCTGGAGTCGCATCCGCACACCGACGACCTGGACACCACCGTCGGCCACGTGCGCGAACTGCTCGACGACATCGTCACTCGGCAGCTCGTCGCCGACGTCCCGCTGTGCACCCTGCTCTCCGGCGGGCTCGACTCCTCCGTCATCACCGCGCTCGCCGCCAAGGGCCTGTCCGCCGAAGGGCGCGGCCCCGTCCGCTCGTTCGCCGTCGACTTCGTCGGACAGACGGAGAACTTCCAGGCCGACGAGATGCGGCCCACCCCCGACGGCCCCTACGCCCACGCGCTGGCCGAGCACGTCGCCGCCGACCACTCCGACATCGTGCTCGACACGACCGCCCTCATGGACCCGGCCCACCGGCGTGCCACCCTCACCGCCCGCGACCTGCCGTTCGGCCTCGGCGAGGGCGACACCTCCCTCTACCTGCTCTTCCGCGCCATCCGCGAGCACTCGACGGTCGCCCTGTCCGGTGAATCCGCCGACGAGGTCTTCGGCGGCTACCGCTGGTTCCACGACGAGAAGGCCGTGAACGCCGGCACCTTCCCCTGGCTCGCCGCCTTCGCCGGTTTCGCCGGCGGCAGCGGACCGCGCCGCACCCGCGAGTCGCTGCTCGCGCCCGGCCTGCTCGAGAAGCTCGACATCGCCGGCTACCGCCGCGAGCGCTACCGCGAGGCGCTCGCCGAAGTGCCGCGCCTGGACGGCGAGTCGGCCCACGAGGCACGGATGCGGGAGGTCAGCTACCTGCACCTGACGCGCTTCGTGCAGTTCCTCCTCGACCGCAAGGACCGCGCCAGCATGGCCACCGGCCTGGAGGTCCGGGTGCCCTTCTGCGACCACCGGCTCGTGCAGTACGTCTTCAACACCCCCTGGGCGATGAAGACGTTCGACGGGCGGGAGAAGTCGCTGCTGCGGGCCGCCACCCGTGACGTGCTCCCCGACTCGGTGGCCGAACGCGTCAAGAGCCCCTACCCCAGCACGCAGGACCCGCGGTACGCACTCGCCGTCCGCGACGAACTGCGCGCCCTGCACGCCGACAAGGAGGCGCCCTCCCGTCCGCTGCTGGACGGCGCCGCCCTCGACGAGGCCTGCGCCGACGAGACGGGCGCCCCGTTCCGCGCGAGCGCCGAACTGGCCCTCGACCTCGACAAGTGGCTCCGCGCCTACGACGTCTCCGTCGAACTCTGACGCCCCCGCCGCACGGCGACTGTCTCCACGGCGGCCGACCCGGCAGCCCGGCGGCCGGGACGCCGGCGCGGCGTTCCGGCGCCCCACGGCCCCTCGCGCCTCCGCCTCTGGCCCGGCCCGGGGCCGGGCCAGACGGCA
>DASSBO010000107.1:0-2499 GCA_035698655.1 Streptomyces sp. | reverse complement strand
GAAGCGCGCGCGAACCGGAAACCGCCGACCGGCGGCCGTCAGCCGGTGGTGATCCGGGTCGCCTCGGCGTCGGTGAGCCGACCGCGGCGGGCGTGCCGTGTGCGGGCGGGAACCAGGGCAGGAAGGCGATGTCCTCCCGCGCGCAGAGTCCGAGCACGTCGTCGTGCTCCCGGGTGTGCAGGTCGTAGCGGTTCTGCACGCTGCAGAGAGGGACTCCTCGAGCGGGACGTCCGGGTCCACGGCGTTCAGCTGGTAGAGGTGGATCTCGGTCAGCCGCAGCCGCCGCAGGCTGCCCTCGCACGCCGCGCGCAGGTGTCCGGGCCGGCCGTTGGCCTCCCAGCGGCTGCCGCCCAGGGCGCGGCGCAGGACGGCGCGGGAGGCGTCCGGGGTGATCTCGACCTCCCCGATGGGGGTGGTGGGGGAAACCCCACCTGGGGGTCACCCACTCTCCCCATGGCGCCGGGGTGTCGGGCACGGGCAGGCTTGGCGCATGACCGAGAGACCTGCCGGGCCCGACGAGGGCGCGCTGCCGCCGCCACGCCCGCCGTTGAGTGCGCGGACATGGTGTGAGATCGGGTACCTGCTGGCGAACCTGCCCGTGGGCCTGGTCGGCTTCGTGTACGTGACGACGTGCCTGTACGTGAGCGCGGCGCTGTCGGTCACCGTCGTAGGGCTTCCGCTGCTGGCGCTCGGGCTGCTCGGCTGCCGGGCGCTGGGCCGGGTCGAGCGGGCGCGGGCCAGGGCGCTGCTGGGGCTGCGGGTCGACGAGCCGAGCGGTCTGCCGCTGCCCGAGGGCGCCGGGTTCCTCGACCGGTTGTGGGCGCAGCTGAAGGACCCGGTGGCGTGGCGGACCTCGCTGTACCTGTTCGTGCGGCTGCCGTGGGACGTGCTGACGTTCGCCGTCGCGCTGACGTCGCTGTTCGTCGGCTGGCCGGTGCTGCCGTGGCTGGCACGCGGGCTGACGAACGTGGACCGGGCGCTGGTGCGCGGGCTGCTGTCGCCGTCGGACGTGCTGGAGCGGCGGTTGGCGGAGCTGGAGTCGGACCGTGGGGTGGTCGTGGACACCGCCGCCGCCGACCTGCGGCGCATCGAACGCGACCTGCACGACGGCGCCCAGGCCCGCCTCGTCGCCCTCGCCATGGACCTCGGCCTGGCGAAAGAGAAGCTGCTGGAAGACCCCGAGACGGCCGCCCGCATGGTCGACGACGCCCACGGCGAAGTGAAACTCGCCCTCGCCGAACTCCGCGACCTCGCCCGCGGCATCCACCCCGCCATCCTCACCGACCGCGGCCTCGGC
Organism: Streptomyces sp.; assembly: GCA_035698655.1. GTDB lineage: Bacteria > Actinomycetota > Actinomycetes > Streptomycetales > Streptomycetaceae > Streptomyces. The sequence continues at coordinate 1,202 of DASSBO010000107.1, read as the reverse complement.
CCCGCCCTCTCCTCGCTGGCCGCCCGGTGCACCGTCCCCGTCACGGTCACGGCCGAGCTGCGCACACGGCCTGCCCCGGCCATCGAGGGCATCGCCTACTTCACCGCCTCGGAGCTGCTGCAGAACGTCAGCAAGCACTCCGGGGCGGCCAAGGCGACGGTCGACGTGTGGCGCGCCCAGGGCCGCCTGCTCCTCCAGGTCACCGACGACGGACACGGCGGCGCCGACCCCGCCGCCGGCGCGGGCGGCCTCGCCGGCCTCGCCGAACGCCTCGACGCCGTCGACGGCCTCCTCGCCGTCCACTCCCCCGCCGGCGGACCCACCACCATCACCGCCGAACTCCCCTGGAGGGAACGGTCATGACCACCTACGCCGCGCCCGCGCCCGTGCGTCCGCGCAACCCGCTGGCCGTCGTGCTCGGCGCGCCGTTCGCCGGGCGGACCTGGCGCGAGTTGCTGCACGTGCTGACGAGCCTGCCGGTGGCCGTCGCCTCGTTCACCTGGGCGGTGACGGGCGTGTCGCTGGCCGCGGGCCTGCTCATCACCTTCCTGGGGGTTCCGGTGCTGGCGGCGGTGCTGGCCGGCAGCCGGGGGCTGGGCCGGCTGGAGCGGGGCCGCGCCCGCGCGCTGCTGCGCACCCCGGTGGCCGAGCCGGAGCCGGTGCAGGCGCTGCAGCGGCGCCCGGGACTGGTGGGCTGGACGGGGGCGCTGCTGCGCAGCGGGTCGTCGTGGCGCAGCCTGCTGTACGCGGTGCTGCACTTCCCGTGGGCGGTGTGCACGTTCAGCGTGTCGGTCGCGTTCTGGACGTACGGCTGGGGGTTCCTGCTGTACCCGGCGTGGCACTGGGTCTTCCCGGCGTTCACGGACGAGCCGGGGCTGCAGATGTGGGGCGACGGGCACGGGCACGGCTGGTACCTGGAAAGTGCGGCGGACCTCGTCGTCGCCTCGGGGACGGGCTTGGTGCTGGTGCTGCTCACGCCGTGGCTGGTGCGCGGCATGACGCAGGTCGACCGGCTGCTGGTGCTGTCCTTGCTGGGGCCGTCACGGACCGCGGCGCGTGTCCGGCAGCTGGAGTCGGACCGTGGGGTGGTCGTGGACACCGCCGCCGCCGACCTGCGGCGCATCGAACGCGACCTGCACGACGGCGCCCAGGCCCGCCTCGTCGCCCTCGCCATGGACCTCGGCCTGGCGAAAGAGAAGCTG
>DASSBO010000106.1:0-6537 GCA_035698655.1 Streptomyces sp. | reverse complement strand
CTGTGGGACGCCGGCGACGGCGTCGGGCAGGCCTTCTCCGACGTCGAGGAGCTGGCGGGCCGGTGCCGCTTCCACGACTGCGGGCACCACGGCGAACCCGGCTGCGCGGTGCTGGCCGCCATCGAGGACGGCGGCCTGCCGGCCCGCCGGCTGGAGAGCTACCGCAAGCTGCTCCGCGAGAACGAGCGGCTGGCCGCCCGCACCGACGCCCGGCTGCGTGCCGAGCAGAAGCAGGCGGCCAAGAAGCGGCAGGCGCTGGGCCGGCACATGATGGAACGCAAACGCGGGACGGGACGGCGCCGCTGACCTGCGGCGCCGCCCCGTCCCACGCGTCCGGGCTACCTAGCGCTGTGCGCCGACCGAGGCCCTGCCCTTCTCGAGGGCGGGGCCGTCGCCGTTCTCACCGCCGCGCATCCACACCGTGCGCTGCGGCAGCGGGATCTCCACGCCGGCCGCGTCGAGGGCCTCCTTGACGCGGCGGCGCAGCTCCCGGGTGACGCCCCACTGCTTGAGCGGCTGCGTCTTCACCGCGAGGCGGACCGTGATGCCGTCCGCGTCCAGCGCCTGCACGCCCCACACCGCCGGGTCCTCCAGCAGCACGTTCTTGAAGTCCGGCTCCCCGCGCAGCGTCCGGCCGGTCTCCTCCAGGACGCGGTAGACCGTCTCCAGGTCGGAGTGGTAGGCGACGGTGACGTCCAGCACCGAGCGTGCCCACTCCTGGCTGTCGTTGCGCACCCGCAGGATCTCGCCGTTGCGGATGTGCCACAGGCCGCCGTTCAGGTCGCGGATCTGGGTCAGCCGCAGCCCGACGTGCTCGACCTCGCCGATCGCCTCGCCCAGGTCGACCGAGTCGCCCACACCGTACTGGTCCTCGATCATGATCAGCATGCCCGACAGGTAGTCGGCGACCAGCGACTGGGCGCCGAAACCGATCGCCAGACCGACGACGCCGGCGCTGGCCAGCAGCGGCCCGAGCGCGATGCCCACCTCGCTGAGCACCATCGCCAGTGCCATCACCGCGATCACGACCGTGACGATGCTGCTGAGCACCGACCCGATGGTCTGCGCCCGCTGCCGGCGCCGCTCACGGGCCCGGGAGGAGTCCCGTGCCAGCACCGCCGGTCCGCGGGAGGTGCGGCGCGGCTGGTCCTCGCCGTCCGCCGGCTCCAGGATGCGCTGGACCACCCGGGATATCGCACGCTTGGCCAGTGCGCGGATCAGCGCGGCCACCAGGAGGATGACCACGATCCGCACGGGGATGAAGATCAGCTCGTCGGTGTGGTCCGAGACCCAGCCGGAGACACCCCCTGTCTGTCCGGATGCGCTGCTCAGGGCGTACGACGCCGCTGCCTCGGAGGGTGACACGGGGGCACTCCGTTCGTTCGCTGTGCTCGACTGCTCGGTCCGCCGAACGTAGCCGCGGCCCGTGATCCCGGTCAAAGAAAGGTGCCCCGAGTGAAACGGGCCACGGCGCGGTACCCGTGGCAGGACGGATGTGTGCGGGAGAGGAGACCGGCGTGTTCGAAAGCACCGACATCATGGAGTGGCGGGGCCACGACGTGGTCGACCGGACCGGGTCCAAGATCGGCGTCCTGGAGGCCGTCTACGTCGACACCGCCTCCGACCGGCCGTCGTTCGGCACGGTGCGGGTCGGCATGCCCACCCGCTACCGGCTCGCGTTCGTCCCGCTGAACGGAGCCAGGGTCGGCCCCGGCTACCTGAAGGTCACCTCGGACAAGAAGCTGGTCAAGGACGCTCCCTCCATCGACACCGACGGTGTGCTGCCCGCCGAGGACGAACCCGCGCTCTTCCAGCACTACGGACTGGACTACCAGCCGGGCGTCGGCGGCGAACGCCGCCTCGCCCGGCGCTGACGAGGAGACCCGTCATGCTCGCGTTCCTGCTGCTGCTCGTCCTGGCCGCCGTCGTGCTCGGCGTTCTCGGGGTCCTGCTCAAGGGGCTGTTCTACCTGTTGATCATCGGCATCGTGGTGTTCCTGATCGCCGTCTTCCTCGGCGGTCTGCGCGCCGGCCGCCGGGGCGCACGCCGTCCGGCGCGTTAGCGCGTTCCGGTCACTCCCGCTGCTGTCGCTGCTCCGAGGCGGCGCGCAGCGGAGTGCCCGCGACCGGGCAGTCGTAGGGGCACCTGCCGTGCTCCGGCTCGGCCGGGGCGCACGTGGCCTGCTCCTCGGCTCCCCGCAGCACATCGCTGCGGACGGTGACGAACGCGAGCAGCCCGCCGGCCGCCGCCAGCGCCGCGGTGATCACCATGGCGGTGTGGAAGCCGCCGGTGAATGCTGCCGGGTCCTGGAAGTCGGAACCCGCGATGCCCGCCAGCGGCGGCAGCGCCGCGACGGCGGCCAGCTGGGCGACGCGGGAGACGGCGTTGTTGATGCCCGAGGCCAGTCCCGAGTGCTCGGCGGGCGCCGCCGCCAGTGCCGTGGCCGTCACCGGTGCGACCGTCGTGGCCAGCCCCAGCCCGAAGACCACGACGGCGGGCAGCACCGCCGTCACGTATCCGTCGCCCGCACCGATGCGCAGCATGAGCAGCATCCCGGCGGCCAGCAGCAGCGGCCCCACGGTGAGCGGCAGGCGCGGGCCGACGCGCTGCGCGAGCGCGCCCGCCCGTGAGGACAGCAGCAGCATCAGCACGGTCACCGGCAGCGACGCCGCACCGGCCGCCAGCGGTGAGTAGCCCAGTGATGTCTGCAGGAAGACCACCAACAGGAAGAACACCCCGCCCAGTGCCGCGTAGACGGTGAACGTCACGGCGTTCGCGCTCAGGAACGGGCCCGAGGTGAACACGCCCAGCGGCAGCATCGGCGCGGCCACGCGCCGCTCGTTGACCACGAACGCCACCAGCGCGCAGCAGCCGATCACCAGGGCCGCCAGGACGAGCCAGGCCGGCGTCTCGCCGCGCGGGCCCTCGATCAGGGCGTAGGTGAGCCCGGCCAGGCCCAGCGTGGCCAGCAGCCCGCCGCGCACGTCGAGGGGTCCGGTCGCCCCCGGGTCGCGGCTTTCGGGCACGTGGCGGGCGGCGGTGACCAGCACCGCCAGGCCGATCGGCACGTTGATCAGGAAGATCCAGCGCCAGGACAGGGCGTCGATCAGGTAGCCGCCGACGATCGGCCCCAGCGCCGAGGCAACACCCGTCAGCGCCGACCAGGCGCCGATCGCCCGCGCCCGGTCGGCCGGCCGGTAGCTCGCCTGGATCAGCGCGAGGCTGCCCGGGGTGAGCAGCGCCGCGCCGACGCCCTGCAGGGCCCGCGCGACGATGAGGACTCCCGCGCTCGGCGCCGCCGCACACAGCACGGAGGGCACCGTGAAGCAGACGACACCGAGGGAGAAGATCCGGCGCCGCCCGTAGTGGTCCGCCAGCGACCCGCCCAGCAGGATGAGCGCGGCCAGGGTGAGCAGGTAGCCGTCCAGCACCCACTGCAGCGCCGAGACCCCTGCGCCCAGCTCCCGGCCGATCGCGGGCAGCGCGACGTTGACCACGGTCGCGTCCAGGAACCCCATGGCCGAGCCCAGCACGGTCGCGGCCAGCATCCAGCGGCCCGTGCGTGACGCGAAGGGAATCGCTCCCGCCGCCGGCCGGTCCTCGCTCATCCGGGCGGCCCGCTCAGGACTGCGCCAGCATCCGGGCGAGGTCCGTGAGGTCCTCGGCCGTCAGGCTGGGCGGGGTCATGGCCGACGGGTAGCCGGGTGCGCCGCGCCGCAGCCACGCGCCGTGCAGTCCGGCCCGCCGGGCGCCGTCCACGTCCCAGGGGTGCACGGCCGTCAGCAGCGTCTCGCCCGGGTGCAGCCCCAGCCGCTCCAGCGGCCACCGGTAGGCGGCCGCGGCCGGCTTCCACACCCCTGGCCCGTGCACGTCCAGCAGGTCCTCGAAGCAGTCCAGTACGCCGGCCCGCTCCAGCAGGCCGCGGGCCACGGACACCGAGCCGTTGGTCATCGTCACCAGCCGCAGCCCCGACGCGCGCAGTGCCCGCACCCCCTCGGGCACGTCCGGGTGCACGGGCAGTGAGCCGAACCCGTCCAGGACGTGCGCGGCCGCCTCCTCGACGTCGCCGGACCAGCCCGGTTCGGCGTGCAGCAGCGCCCGCAGGCCGTCGGCGGCCAGCTCGGAGAAGTCCGCGAACCCGCCGGACGCGGTGAGCGCGAAGCCGTCCCTGAGCACGCCGGCGAACCAGGTGGGCAGCAGGGACCCCGGCGCGCCGACCTCCGTCAACCGTGCCCGGAGCGGGGAGAGGTCGCTCAGGGTCTCGTTGACGTCGAAGACGACGGCGCGCAGCGGCGACGCCATCAGGAGGCCTTCTTGGCGGGCTGCCCGCCGCCGGCGGCGTCGGCCACCGCGCGTTCGAGTTCGTCGCGTTTCATCGACGACCGCCCGGACACGCCGGCGTCGGCGGCCCGGCGGTACAGCTCGTCCTTCGTCAGGGCGCTCAGGTCCTCCTGCGCCCGGCGCGCGGAGCGCCGCTTCCCGCCCTTGGCGGACCCTCCCTTCCCGGAACCGCTGCCGCGGCGGCCCTGGTGCGCGCGGTCGACGGAGTCCTGCAGGACGGACATCAGGTCCACCACGTTGGTCGACTCCGGGGCCGGCTCGCCCTTCTCGACGGTCTCGCCGTGCTGCTTCGCCTCGACCAGGTCGCGGATCCGCTCCTGGGTGCGGTCGTGGAAGGAGTGCGGGTCCCAGTCCATGGCCATGGCCTCGATCAGCTGGGTCGCCATCTTCAGCTCCTTGGCGGACGGCTTCCCGTCGGCGGGCAGGTTGTCCAGCGTCTGAAGCGGGTCGCGGACCTCGTCCGCCCAGTGCATCGTGTGCATCACCACGATGTCGTTCTCGGTGTGCACGGCGACCAGGTACTCCTTCTGCCGCATGCTCATCGTGGCGATGCCGGCGCGGCCCGTCTCGGCCAGCGCGCTGCGCAGCAGCCCGTAGACCTTCGCGTAGCCCTCGTCGCGCGGCTGGACGAAGTAGGTGGAGTCGAAGTAGACGGGCTCGATCGCCTCCAGGTCGGCGAAGCCGACGATCTCGATGCTCCGGGAACGGCCGGGGGTGATCTCGTCCAGTTCCTCCGGCTCGATGACGACGTACTCGCCGTCCCCGGTGTCGTAACCCTTCACGATCCGGTCGTAGGACACCTCCTTGCCGGTCCGCTCGTTGACCCGCCGGTTGCGCACCCGGTCCGAGGTGCCGCGCTCCAGCTGGTGGAAGCGGACCGTGTGCGAATGCGTCGCCGTCGCCAGCGACACCGGCAGCGTCACCAGACCGAACGTCAGCGTTCCCGACCACACCGAGCGCGCCATGGATGCCGCCTCCCTCACCGGCTCGCCGGACCGTCCGTCGGATCCAGCCTCCCGCCCCGGGTGCCCCGGCGCCACCCGGCGGACACCACGGCTGGATCGGGCCGGAGGGGGCACCCGGTCGCCCGGTCCGCCGCGAGAGGAGAGTCATGGAGACGACGTCGCCGTCCGGCGACGCCCCGCGGCCGCTCGTCCGCCGGGCCGCCACGGCCCTGGACCCGCGGCACCGCGTCCATCGGTTCGTCGAGCGGCTGCGGCGCGCCCGCCGGTATGCGGGACAAGAGCGGCAGGTGGCGCTGCTGGTCGTCAAGAGCGGAGCGGCAGCGGTACTGGCCTGGTACCTCGCCGTGGCCGTCGTCGGGACCACGCAGCCCTCCTACGCGCCCTTCACCGCGCTGCTCGTCGTCCAGTCGACCGTCTACCGCTCGCTCCAGCAGTCGCTGCGGTATGTGGGAGCCGTCGTGTTCGGGGTCGGCGCCGCGGGCTTCGGCGAGCTGTTCCTCGGCAGGGACGTCGCCGCGTTCACCGTGGTGATCGCCATCGGGCTGGCCATCGGCCGGTGGAACCGGCTCGGTCCGATGGGCATCCAGGTGCCCATCGCCGGCGTCTTCGCCTACACGGCGCTGGCCGGCTCCGAGCCGGTGACGCTGTGGTCGATCGTCTCGATGGTGCTGCTGGGGGCGGCCACCGGGCTCGTGGTGAACCTGGTGCTGCTCCCGCCCATGCGGTACAGCACCGCCACGGAAGGCCTCAGAGAACTGGCGACGGCCGTGCACACGCTGCTGCGGGACATGGCCGACGGGCTGCGGGAGGGCGCCACCGACCCGGACACGGCCCGCGACTGGTCCCGGCGGGCCCGGGACATGGACAACACGGTCACCAGGGCCCGGCATGCCGTCGAGCACGGTGCCGAAAGCATCAGCTACAACCCGCGCAGGCTGCTGCACCGCAGCCCACCGACCGGCTTCGCCGGCTACCGGGTCATGGTCGAGAGCCTGCACCGGGCCGTCGGCCAGCTGCGCGGCATCACCACCGGGCTGCTGTACGCCCTCGACGACGAGGACGGCCACACGGCGGGGGAGGAGTTCCTGCAGGGGTACGGCGAGTTCCTCTCGCTGGTCGCGGCGGCGGCCTGGTACGCCGGGAGCACGGACGAGGAGAACAGGGAGAACCTGGCCGAGTCGCTGCACGCCGGCTATGAGCGCTACGAGGAGCTGGTGCGCGAGACCGTCAC
>DASSBO010000105.1:0-3600 GCA_035698655.1 Streptomyces sp. | reverse complement strand
GGGCGACCCGGTCGGCATACCGGACGGCGTCCCGCGCGAGGAGGTCTACTTCGAGGCGTACCGCCAGTTCGTCGCGGCCGAGGCCGGTTTCCCCACCGCCCGCCAGCTCTCCCGCACCCTCAACGACGGCTTCGGCGTGACGCGTTCCGACGGCTCGCTGCTGAGTGAGACGTACCTGCGCCGTTACATGCGGGAGTTCCGCGAGCGGTACAACACGGAGATGGGCCTGGCGGGCTGACGCAGCGGCGGGTGACGGGCCGAAATGCGACAGCCATGGGGGAACCCGGTGGAAGAGGCCGGTAGTCGGCTGACGCACGGCGGTGGTACAGGGCACACTGGCCGGTGCGGAACCAGAGCGCACCAAGGGCAGGGGACACCACATGCGGGCCGAGGGCCGGGAGCACACGGGAGTTGCGAGCCGACACCGCTCCGAGCGACTGCGCTTCGCCGTGCTCGGCCCCGTACGCGCCTGGCGCGGCGAGAAGCCGCTGCACACCGGCTCGCCCCAGCAACGTGCCCTGCTCGCGTGCCTGTTGCTGCGCCGCGGCCACACGGCGACGGCCGAGGAGCTGATCGACGACCTGTGGGGCGAGGACCCGCCGGAGCAGGCCAAGGCGGCGCTGCGGACGTACGCTTCGCGGCTGCGCAAGGCGCTCGGTCCGGATGCCGCGCTGCTGGTGAGCGAGTCGGGCGGGTACGCCCTGCGGCTGGCGGCGGCGGGCGCCGAGGTCGACGCCGAGGAGGCCGCCGGGCGTGCCGCGGATGCGGAGAAGGCGGTCGCCGCGGGCGAGTTGCAGCGGGCCCGTGAGCTGTACGGGGGGTGCCTGGCGCAGTGGGACGGTGAGGCACTCGCGCACGTGCCGGGGCCGTACGCCCAGGGGCAGCGGGTGCGGCTGGCGGAGTGGCGGCTGGGACTGCTCGAGCACCGGCTCGACCTGGACCTGCAGGTGGGCTGCCACACCGGGGCCGTCTCGGAGCTGACGGCGCTGACGGCCACCCATCCGCTGCGGGAGCGGCTGCGTGAGCTGCTCATGCTCGCGCTGTACCGCAGCGGCCGGCAGGGCGAGGCGCTGGCCGTGTACGCGGACACCCGCCGGCTGCTGGCGGAGGAGCTGGGCGTCGACCCGCGCGCTGAACTGACCGAGCTGCACCAGCGGATCCTGGAGGCCGACGAGGAACTGGCCCTGCCCGACCGGGACATGCAGGCGCGGCAGGGCGCGGAGCAGGTGCGTCCGGCCCAGTTGCCCGCGACCGTCGCGGACTTCACCGGCCGTGCCTCGTTCGTGCAGGAGCTGGGCGACCGGCTGGCCGCCCCGGCGGGCACGGTGATGGCGGTCTCGGCGGTGGCGGGCATCGGCGGCGTGGGCAAGACGACGCTCGCCGTGCACGTCGCGCAGGCGGCGCGGGAGAACTTCCCCGACGGTCAGCTCTACGTCGACCTGCAGGGCGCCGGCCCGGCGGCCACGGAGCCGGAGGCGGTGCTGGGCTCGTTCCTGCGCGCACTGGGCACCCCGGACGACGCGATCCCCGACGGCGTCTCCGAACGTGCCGCGCTGTACCGCTCGTTGCTGGCGGGACGGCGGGTGCTGGCCCTGCTGGACAACGCGCGCGACGCGGCGCAGGTGCGGCCGCTGCTGCCGGGCACGGAGGGCTGTGCGGCGCTCATCACCAGCCGGTCTCGCATGGTCGACCTGGCGGGGGCGCAACTCGTGGATCTGGACGTGATGAGTCCGGAGGAGGCGATGACGCTCTTCGCCCGGATCGTCGGGCACGAGCGGGTCGCGGCGGAGCGGGAGGCGGCGATGGACGTCGTCGCGGCGTGCGGTTTCCTGCCGCTGGCGATCCGCATCGCGGCTGCCCGGCTGGCGGCCCGCCGCACCTGGACGGTCGCCTCGCTGTCGGCACGGCTGGCCGACGAGCGGCGCCGGCTGGACGAGCTGCGGGCCGGCGACCAGGCGGTGAAGGCGACCTTCGAGCTCGGGTACAGCCAGCTCGAGGCCGAACAGGCCCGCGCCTTCCGGCTGCTGGGCCTGGCCGACGGTCCCGACATCTCGCTGCCGGCAGCCGCCGCGCTGCTGGACCGCGAGCCGGAGGAGGCCGAGGACCTGCTGGAGTCGCTGGTCGACACCTCCCTGCTGGAGTCGGCGGCGCCGGGCCGCTACCGCTTCCATGATCTGCTGCGGCTGTACGCCCGCACGTGCGCCGAGCGGGACGAAGTCCCGCCGGTGCTGCGGGAGGAGGCGCTGGCGCGCCTCCTCGACTTCTACCTGGCCACGGCGGTCAATGCCTACGTGCTCGAGCAGCCCGATGAGCAGCTCGTCCAGCAGTTCGAGCCCGCCCGGCAGCCTGGTCTGACGTTCGCCGGCCGGGAGGCCGCGACCGACTGGCTGTTCGCCGAATCGGCCTGTTTCCTGGCCTGTGCCGGACAGTCGAAGTCCAGCCGGACACTGCGTTCGGCCGTGGATCTGTTGATGGCCACGAGTGCGCTGACGGAAGCCGACGTGAACCTCCGCTCGTACGGACGTGCCGCGACGACACTCCGTGACGCGGCGCGGGCCACCGGCGACGACTGGGCGGAGGCACGGACGTGTTCCGTGCTGACCAGCTTGTACGTGTACGAGGGCGCGTTCGACAAGGCGGACGAGGCGGCCCGGCGGGCGGGCGTGCTCGGGTTGTCCTCCGGTGACTCGATCTCGAGCTCCTACGCGCTCAACGACCGCGGCATCGTGGCCAACCTCCAGGGTCGCTTCAGCGACGCCAAGGCGTACTTCGAGCAGGCGCTGAGTGCCTTCCGCTCGTGCGGCAACCGTCCTTCGGAGGCCAGCGCGCTGTGCAACCTCGCCCACGTTCACCTCGCGCTGGATCAGCCCGAAGTCGCGGTGGAATTGGCGCAACAGGGCGTGCGGATCTACGAGAGCTCGTCGTTCGCCAGGCGTTCCGGCAACGGCAAGTACGCGCTGGGGACGGCGCTCACGGGTGCGGGCCGGACCGCCGAGGGGCTGCAGACGCTGAACGATGCGCTGCTGATCTTCCGCGAGAGTCGCCAGAGCCATTGGGAGGGTGTGACGCATTTCCGCATCGCGGAGGCACATCTCGCGGCGACCCGGTATGCGGAGGCGGCATCGCACGCCGAACAGGCCCTTGCGCTGCGGGTGGTGAACGGCGACTATCGGCGAGCCACCGTGCTGGTGGTGCTGGGCAAGGCGCTCATGGCGCTCGGACAGGCGGGCCGGGCCACGGCCGCCTGGCGGGACGCCCTGACGGTGTTCGACCGGCTGCATTCCGCGGAGGCGGATGCGGTCCGCGGTCTGCTGGAACCGTCCATCGCCGCCTGAAGTCCCTTGCCACGGGCCGTTTATCGAATGTTTAGCGCCTCCAGCCATGCTCGAGAACATCGAGCCGGGCGACCAGGGGGGATCGGCCGGCTCGGGGGGAGAGGTCGTCCACCTCGGGAGGGTGTACGGCCCCGCAGCCCGCTCGGCGACCCGCGGGGGAGCCGCCGGGCGGGCTCAGTCGCCGCCCGTACATGCCCGAAGGAGACAGCCACCATGGCCACCGACGACAAGCAGCTCGACAGCGGGAACGTGGTTCCCATGACGC
>DASSBO010000104.1:0-4487 GCA_035698655.1 Streptomyces sp. | reverse complement strand
CCCGCGGCCGCGGCGTGCGGGCTGAAGGCGCGCGGTACCAGGGGCGCGCCGACCGCGGCGGCGGTGGCGGCCGTGGCCGCGGTGAGGAGGGAACGTCGTGACACCATGCGGGGCCTCCGTGAGGTGGGGGATCGGAGAGGCTTCACGTGCACTGGTTGGTCCGAACCAATCGGTGAACCGTCACTATGCGCCCGCCCCCACGCGCCGTCAACAGATGTGACAACGCGTCCCGTTGGGCGTCGTGTGCCTTCAGCCTTTGAAGGCACTCCCTTCGCGCGCCGCGCCGGCCAGCCCCGTGCGGATCGCCTGCTCCACCGGCGGGACGTCGCCCGCCGGCGGATCCAGCGGGTACGGCTCGGGGGCAATCAGTGGCGGCTGCGCCATGAACCGCGGACGCGTCCCGTGGTGCGGCTGCGCCGCGTGCACCAGGAAGGGGTGGCACAGGTAGACGTCGCCCGGGGCGCCCGTCGCGTGCGCGAGCGGCCGGTGCGCGCTCGCCGCGTCGATCTGGGCAGCCACGTCGAAGATCGAGGCGCCGTCCTCCCCGTACGGCGCCAGCACCGGCGGGACGTCCAGGTGTGAGCCGACCCGGATGCAGGTCGGCGCGTCCTGCTCGCCGACCTCCGAGAACAGGAACAGCATCAGCAGCGCCCGCCCCTTCGAGCGCACGTTGGTGCGGTACTGCCCGCCTCCCTCGGGCAGGAAGCTCGCCTCGACGTGCCAGCCGGCGTCGTCCGGCTCTTCCGCGTGCGGGAAGCGCAGCGGGAACGAACCCAGCGAGTACCGCGGCTCCCAGCGCCCCGGTCCGGCGAGCCGGTCATAGGCGTCCCGCAGCACCGGGGTGTTCGCCGCCTCGGCGAACGGCCGCTGCGCCATCCCGCCGATCCAGTGGACGGGTTGCGTCCACGTCGCCGGGTCGTCCGGGTCGCAGCCGGTCTCGTCCCACAGCAGCTCCGCGCACGCGCGGGCCGTCGCGGCGGGCACGGCGCCGCGCAGGCACACGAAGCCGTCGGCGAGGAATCGGGCGGCGAGCTCGTCGTCGGTCATGCGGCCATCGTGTGCGCGGCGGCCCGCGCCCCGCACCCGGATTTCCGCCCCCTTCCCCCAGGCCGCCCGCGAGAGCCGACAATGGGCGTATGACGCAGAACCCGCAGCACAGTGACGCAGCGACCGCCGGCGAGCACGACGCGATGCCCGACTGGGAGAAGCGCTTCCGCGCCCCACGGGTGGGCCTGCCGGAGTGGGCCGAGGACGCGCCGAGCCGGGGCCTGTTCGTCTCCAACGCCACCGGCACCTTCGAGCTGTACGCCTGGGACCGCGCCACCGGCGCGCAGCGGCAGGCCACCGACCGCCCCAACGGCACCACCGACGGCACCCTGACGCCCGACGGCCGGTGGCTGTGGTGGTTCTCCGACACCGACGGCGACGAGTTCGGCGTCTGGATGCGCCAGCCGTTCGAGGGCGGCGCCGACGAGCCGGCCGTGCCCGGGCTGGAGCCCGCCTACTCCGGCGGCCTGGCGCTGGGCCGGGACGGCACCGCCGTCGTCGGCCGCTCCACCGACCGGACCGGCTCGACGATCCACCTCGCGCGGCCCGGCGAGGAGCCGGTGGAGATCTACCGGCACAAGGAGTCCGCCGGCGTCGGCGACCTGTCCCACGACGGCGACCTGATCGTCATCGAGCACACCGAGCACGGCGACGCCCTGCACTCGGCGCTGCGCGTCGTCCGCCCGGACGGTTCGACGGTCGCCGAGCTGGACGACTCCGAGGGCGGCACGAAGGAACTCGGCCTGAGCGTGCTCGGGTTCGCGCCCGTCGCCGGGGACGCCCGGCTGCTCGTCGGGCACCAGCGGCACGGCCACTGGGAGCCGATGGTCTGGAACCCGCTCACCGGCAGCACCGAGGAGCTGTCCTTCGGCCTGCCCGGCGATGTCGGCGCCGAGTGGTACCCGGACGGCAGCGCGCTGCTCGTCGTCCACAGCCACCAGGCACGCAGCGACATGTGGCGCTATGAGCTGTCCACCGGCGCGCTGGAGGAGGTCGAGACGCCGCCCGGCTCGGTCTCCTCGGCCACCGCGCGGCCGGACGGCAGCGTCGAGTACCTGTGGTCGTCGGCCGCCCTGCCGCCGCAGGTCCGCTCCACGACGGGCGACGTCGTCCTCGACCCGCCGGGGATGAAGGCGCCGTCGTCGGTCGCGGTGGCGGACGCCTGGGTGGACGGGCCGGGCGGGCGCGTGCACGCGCTGGTGCAGAAGCCGGCCGGGGACGGGCCGTTCCCGACCGTCTTCGAGGTCCACGGCGGCCCGACCCACCACGACAGCGACGCCTTCGCCTCCCAGCCGGCCGCCTGGGTCGACCACGGCTTCGCCGTGGTCCGCGTCAACTACCGCGGATCGACGGGCTACGGGCGCGAGTGGACCGACGCGCTCAAGCACCGCGTCGGCCTCATCGAACTGGAGGACATCGACGCGGTGCGGGAGTGGGCCGTCTCCTCCGGCCTGGCCGACCCCGACCGCCTGGTGCTGGCCGGCGGCTCGTGGGGCGGCTACCTGACGCTGCTCGGGCTCGGCGTCCAGCCCGACGCCTGGGCGGTCGGCCTGGCGGCCGTGCCGGTCGGGGACTACGTCGCCGCCTACCACGACGAGATGGAGGCGCTGAAGTCCTTCGACCGCACCCTGCTGGGCGGCACGCCCGAGGAGGTCCCCGAGCGGTTCGAGGCGTCCTCGCCGATCACGTACGTCGACGCGGTGCGCGCGCCGGTCTACATCTCGGCGGGCCTCAACGACCCGCGCTGCCCGATCCGTCAGGTCGAGAACTACGTGCAGCGGCTGGAGGACCGGCAGCACCCGCACGAGGTCTACCGCTACGACGCGGGACACGGCTCGCTCGTGGTCGAGGAGCGGATCAAGCAGCTGCGGCTGGAGATCGCCTTCGCGCAGAAGCACCTGCCCGCATAGCGGGTGACCTGCGGCCGGTCGGTAGGCTCCCCTCGCAACACGGCGAGGGGAGCACGGTGGCGCGCGTTGCGGTGATCGGGGCGGGCATCGGCGGGTTGGCCACGGCGCTGCTGCTGGGGCGCCGGGGGCACACGGTGACGCTCTTCGAACGGGAGCGGCGCCAGGCCGGCGACGACCTGGACGCCGACTTCCTCGACTGGCGTCGCCCTCGCGTCCCGCAAGCAGTGCAACCCCACGGGCTGCTGGGACCTGTGCGTACCGTGCTGCGCGCGGAGGCACCGGACGTCTACGCGGATCTGCTGGCCCGGGGCGTCACCGAGTACCACGAGTTCGACTGGTTCCCCGCCCACCCGCCGTACCGGGAGGGCGACGACGAACTGGTGCGGCTGCGTTCCCGGCGCATCGTGCTCGAGGCGGCGCTGGCCGCCGCCGTGCGGCGGGAACCGACCGTGGAGACGGTGCACGGGGCCGCGGTGCGCGGGCTCACCGTCGTCCCCGGCGCCGTCCCGCACGTGACGGGCGTGCGCACCGACGACGGGCCGCAGCGGGCGGAGTTGGTCGTCGACGCCTCCGGCCGCCGGTCCCCGGTCGCCCGGTGGCTGAAGGCTGCGGGGTGCCGGCCGCCCACCGTGGAGAGCCACCGGACCGGGCTGTCCTACCTGTGCCGCTGGTACCGGACGCGCGACGACGGCGCCCGCGATCTGGGGTGGGTGCCGAGCGGCTCCATGGCCCCTTTCGCCATCGCCGGCGTCTTTCCCAGCGACAATCGCACGTTCGCCCTGCACGTGGCCCTGGCCACCAAGGACCCGACGCGCGCCGCGCTGCGGGACCCGGCCGTCTTCGAGGCGGTGACCCGCCGGTTCCCGGCGACGGCGGCCTGGCTCGGCCTGGATCCCGTCCCGGTCACGCCCGTGCTGACGATGGCCGGTCTCGACAACCGCTGGACGTCGCTGGCCGACGGGGCGGGCCGCCCGCTCGTCACGGGCATCGTCGGCGTGGGCGACAGCCTCCTGCAAACCAACCCCACCATGGGGCAGGGCATCGCACTGACCCTGTGGACGGCCCGGTGGCTCGCGGACAACGCCGACCGGACGGCGGCCGACCCCGCCGCCTACCACGCGTGGACCCGGCGGAAGCTCCGCCCGTGGTTCGAAGCCCAGGTGGCCGGCGACCAGGCCATCGAGCAACGCCTCGCCGCCGGACCGCCGTTGACCAGGGAGAGCGCCGCGCGGTCTGCCGCCGCCTGCGACGACCCCGTCGTGATGCGCGCCCAGGCCCAGGTGCGCCACATGCTGCGCACCCCGGACGAGGCCTACGGCACCCATGAGGTGCGCGGACGCATCGCGGACTGGCTCGCGGCCCGGCCCGGCTTCACGCCGTCCTACGACGGGCCGACGCGCAAGGAGTGGAACGAACTCGTCGGTTGCCAGGCCTAGCCGGCAGACTCGACGGACAGGGTGCACAGCCGCTTGGTGGCCCGGGTGAGTGCGACGTACAGGTCGCGTTCGCCCCCGGGGCGGGCGGCGGTGA
>DASSBO010000103.1:0-2853 GCA_035698655.1 Streptomyces sp. | reverse complement strand
CGTCTCGGCCGCCGACTCCGGCAACGGCGACGGAGACCACCTCGGCGGTCTCAAGGAACTCGTCTCCGATCTGGGCGCGATCGATGCCAAGGGTGTGTCCTCCTTCCCCGTCGGCGACGGCATCGTGCTCCGCGTCGGCCGCTACGGGCCGTACGTGGAGAAGCCCGACCCGGCCAAGCCGGACGAGCCCGGCAAGCGGGCCGACGTCCCCGACGACCTCCCGCCGGACGAGCTGTCCGTCGACCTCGCCGAGGAGCTGCTGGCCAAGCCCAGCGGCGACTTCGAACTCGGCACCGACCCGGAGACCGGGCGCCCGGTCGTCGCCCGTGACGGACGGTACGGCCCCTACGTCACCGAGGTGCTGCCCGAGGGCACCCCGAAGAGCGGCAAGAACGCGGTCAAGCCGCGTACCGCTTCGCTGCTCAAGTCGATGTCCCTCGACACGGTGACGCTCGAGCAGGCGCTGAGGCTGCTGTCGCTGCCGCGCGTCGTGGGCACCGACCCGGAGTCGGGCGTCGAGATCACCGCGCAGAACGGCCGCTACGGGCCCTACATGAAGAAGGGCACCGACTCGCGCTCCCTGCAGACCGAGGAGCAGATCTTCGACATCACGCTCGAGGAGGCCCTGGCGATCTACGCGCAGCCCAAGCAGCGTGGCCGCGCCGCCGCCAAGCCGCCGCTGAAGGAACTGGGCACCGACCCGGCCACCGAGAAGGCGGTCGTGGTCAAGGACGGTCGGTTCGGTCCCTACGTCACCGACGGCGAGACGAACGCGACCCTGCGCCGCGACGACGACGTGGAGACGATCACGGCCGAGCGCGCCTACGAACTCCTCGCCGAGAAGCGGGCGAAGGGCCCCGCGAAGAAGACGGCGAAGAAGACGGCCAAGAAGACCGCGGCGAAGAAGACCGCGGCGAAGAAGACGACCGCCAAGAAGACCGCGGCCAAGAAGACGGCCGCGAAGAAGACGACGGCGAAGAAGAGCGCTGCGAAGAAGACCGCCGAGTAGCCGGGAACACCGAGCCAGGGCCCGCCCGGCGGCGACATGTTCGGGCGGGCCACGTTCTGTCAGCGGCTCCCTATACGCTGGCAGGATGACGCGTTCAGAGCAGCCATCAGGCGAGGCACCCCACGGCCCCGCCGCCGACGATGCCCTGACAGTGGACTCCCGCGAGCGCGCCGTCCGGGCGCTGCTGAGGTACGCACCCGTGCGCCGGCTGTGGAGCGCACAGTTCACCGGCGGCATCGCCGACGCCCTGTCGGTGCTGGTGCTGCTGCTCCTCGCCCTGCACACCGCGGTCGCACCCGCCGCCGGCCAGCCCGCCTTCGGCGGCGGATACCGCGGCGTCGCCTTCGCCGTCGCCGCCGTCTTCGGCGCCCGGCTGCTGTCGACGCTGCTGTTCGGCGCCGCCCTGCTCGGCCCGGTCAGCTCGCTGGTCGCGCCCTCGGGGCCGCTCGACCGCCGCTGGACGATGGTCGGTGCCGACGGGCTGCGGATCGTCGCTCTGGTCATCGCCCCCCTGTGGATCTCCTGGACCCCGCACAAGGCGTTCGCGCTCCTGCTCGTCACCGTGTTCGTCACGGGCGTGGCCGAGCGCTTCTGGACCGTCGCCAAGGACAGCGCGGCCCCCGCGCTGCTGCCCGCGCCCCCTCCGGAGGGCGCCGCCGTCCGGCCGCTGCCCGACCACCAGGCCGCGCTGCGCCGGCTCTGGCTGCGCACCTCCTTCGCCGCCCTGCCCATCGCCGCGGCCGGGCTCCTCGTCATCACCGGCGTCAGCAACCTGCTGGCCATCGGCCTGGACTGGTTCGACGCCCACCAGGCGGCGCTCGCCGCCTATGTCGCGGCCGGCCTGTTCGCCGCATCGCTCAGCGTCGTGTACTTCCTCGAACTGCCCGGCACCGGGACGCGGCGCCCCCGCTCTCCGCTGGAGGGTCTGCGCCGCCCCCGCACCGCCGACGGCCGTGCCGACAAGGGCCGCACCGGAGCCGTGCCGCTCCTGGTCCTCACCTGCGCGGCCACCGCCGGCGCGATCGGCGCAGCCGTCGCCCTCTCCGCCCTGCAGGCCGCCGACCTGGGCCTGGGCCCGGCCGGCTTCGCGCTGCTCGTCCTCGTCCTGACCGCCGGCACGGCGGGCGGCATCCGCCTCGCCCCGCGCACCCTCACCGCGCTGTCCCGGCGCCGGCTGCTGCCGATGGCCGTCGCGGTCGCCGGGCTCGCCCTGCTCGCCGCCGGCCTCACCCCCGACCCGACGACGGTCGTGCTGCTCGCGCTGCTCGCCGGGCTGGCCGCAGGCGTCGCCGCCCACACCGGGCACACCCTGCTCGACCAGGAGACGGAGGAGCCCCGCCGCGCCCGCACGACGGACCACCTGCACGCCGTCGTGCGGACCGTGCTCGCGCTGTGCGCCGTCGCCGCACCCGTGCTCGCCGCGCTCATCGGACCGCACCGGGCCGACACCGGCGGCTTCGTCTTCGACCACGGCGGCGCCGCCTTCACGCTGATGCTCGTCGGCGCGCTGCTGCTGCCTGTCGCCGCGCTGCTGCTCATCCGCACCGACGACCGGCAGGGCGTGCCGCTGCGCCGCGACCTGCGCGAGGCGTTCGGCGGCTCCGAGCCCGCCCAGGCTCCCGCGGCCACCGGCTTCTTCATCGCCGTCGAGGGCGGTGACGGCGCCGGAAAGACCACCCAGGTCGACGCCCTGGCCGACTGGGTCCGCTCCAAGGGACACGAGGTCGTCGTCACCCGCGAGCCCGGCGCGACGCCGATCGGCAAGCGGCTGCGCGCCATCTTGCTCGACGTCTCCTCCGCCGGCCTGTCCCACCGCGCCGAGGCGCTGCTGTACGCGGCCGACC
>DASSBO010000102.1:0-10055 GCA_035698655.1 Streptomyces sp. | reverse complement strand
CCCTGCTCATGCGGTCCCCGCACGTCCTGCAGATGATCATGGACTCGCTGCGGTACTGGGTGACCGAGATGCATGTCGACGGGTTCCGCTTCGACCTCGCGGCGACCCTCGCGCGGCAGTTCCACGAGGTGGACCGGCTCTCGTCGTTCTTCGACCTGGTCCAGCAGGACCCGGTGGTCTCCCAGGTGAAGCTGATCGCCGAGCCGTGGGACGTCGGCGAGGGCGGCTACCAGGTGGGCAACTTCCCGCCGCTGTGGACGGAGTGGAACGGCCGCTACCGGGACACCGTGCGGGACCTGTGGCGCGGCGAGCCGCGCACGCTGGCGGAGTTCGGCTCCCGGCTGACGGGCTCCTCCGACCTGTACCAGGACGACGGGCGCCGTCCGCTGGCCTCGATCAACTTCGTGACCTGCCATGACGGCTTCACGCTGCACGACCTGGTGGCCTACAACGACAAGCACAACGAGGCCAACGGTGAGGGCAACCGGGACGGCGAGAGCTGGAACCGCTCGTGGAACTGCGGCACCGAGGGTGAGACGCACGACGCGGCGGTGCTGCGGTTGCGGCGCCGTCAGATGCGCAACTTCGTGGCGACGCTGATGCTGTCCCAGGGCGTGCCGATGCTCAGCCACGGTGACGAGTTCGCCCGCAGCCAGGGCGGCAACAACAACGGCTACTGCCAGGACAACGAGTTGTCCTGGGTGCGCTGGCCGGAGCCGGGTGAGGAGCACGGGCTGCGCGAGTTCACACAGTCGATGGTGTGGCTGCGGCGCAACCACCCGGTCTTCCGGCGGCGCCGCTTCTTCCACGGCCGGCCGGTGGAGGGCACGCACGACGAGCTTTCCGACATCTCCTGGTTCACCCCTGAGGGTGAAGAGATGGCGCAGCACGACTGGCAGGAGGTGCAGGCGAAGTCGCTGACGGTCTTCCTCAACGGCAACGCGATCTCCGAGCCGGGCGACCGCGGGGAGCGGATCTGCGACGACTCCTTCCTGCTGATGTTCAACGCGCAGGACGTGCCGCGCGACTTCGCGGTGCCGGCCGAGCACGGCGACCGGTGGCAGGTCATCGTGGACACCGCCGACGAGGAGACGGCGGTGGGCGACTCCAGCCGGAAGGTGAACGCCGGTGACCGGCTGCGGCTGACCGACCGGAGCCTGGTGGTGCTGCGGCTGCCCCGCCTGACGAGCGCGTCGTCAACCGCACGCGTCTTCCGTCACCCTGACGCGCGCCACTCGAACGGGTGAACAAAGCGGGGGCGTGCGGACAGGTGGCAGCGCTCCCCGCGAACGGGTAGGGAGACGGTATGACGCCGACTGCGACCTATCGGCTGCAGCTCCAGCCGGACTTCCCGTTCTCCGCCGCCGAGGAAGCCGTCCCACGCCTGGCGCGGCTCGGCGTGTCGCACCTGCACCTCTCCCCCGTCCTGACCGCCGTCCCCGGCTCCACCCACGGCTACGACGTCACCGACCACTCGAGCGTGCGCGAGGAACTGGGCGGCGAGGCGGGACTGCGTGCCCTCTCGGCCGCCGCGCGGGCGCACGGCCTGGGCCTGGTCCTCGACATCGTCCCGAACCACATGGCCGTGCCCGCCGACACTCGCCTGAACCGGGCGCTGTGGGAGACGCTGCGCGAGGGGCGCACCTCGCCGTACGCCCGCTGGTTCGACGTCGACTGGGACGCCGGCGGCGGCCGCATGCTGCTGCCCGTCCTGGGCGGGCCGCTGCGCGCCGAGGCCGCCGCCGGCATCCGCATACCCGGCGACGGCACGCTGCGCTGCGGCCCGCACGTCCTGCCGCTGCGCGCCGGCACCGACGGCCTGGCGCTGCCCGCGCTGCTCGACGCCCAGCACTACCGGCTCGCCTGGTGGCGGCTGGGGCGCACCGAGCTGAACTACCGCCGCTTCTTCACCATCTCCTCCCTCATCGGCCTGCGCGTGGAGGACCGGGAGGTCTTCGACGCCACGCACGCCACCGTCCTGCGGCTGCTGCGCGAGAACGTGGTCGACGGGCTGCGCGTCGACCACCCGGACGGCCTCGCCGACCCCGGCGGCTACCTGCGGCAGCTGCACGAGGCCACCGGCGGCCGCTGGACCGTCGTGGAGAAGATCCTCGCCCGCGACGAGACCCTGCCGGCCGGCTGGCCCGTCGCCGGCACCACCGGCTACGACGCGCTGCACCGGCTGGACGGCGTGTTCACCGACCCCGTCGGCCACGCGGACCTCGCCTGCCGCTACCGCGAGGAGACCGGCGCCGCACCGGACCTGGGCGGCGAGTGGGCGGCGACGCTGGGCCGGGCCTCCCGCGAGGTGCTCACCGCCGAGCTGGCCGCCGAGACCGACCGCGTCACCCGTGCGGCCGCCGCGATATGTGAGCACGACGGGCTCAGGCTGCGCGACCACGCGCCGTGGGCGCTGCGGAAGGCGCTGCGCGAGCTGCTGATACGGCTGCCGGTCTACCGCCCCTACGTGCGCTGGGACGCGCCCGCACGCGAGGAGGACGCAGCGCTGCTGGAGGAGGCCGCGGACGGCGCCCGCACGACGTTCGCCGTCCCCCGTGAGGGGGAAGCCGTCGACGTCATGCGTGACCTGGCGCTCGGCCGGCTGGGTGACGGGCGCGCGCAGCGCGGTGTCGCCGCCCACATCGCGCAGCTCGCTTCGGCGCTGCGGGCGAAGGCCGTCGAGGACACCGCCTTCTACCGGTACGCGCCGCTGCTGTCGGCCACCGAGGTCGGCGGCGACCCGGGCCGGCCGGCCGTGCCGCCCGAGGAGTTCCACGCCTACTGCGCCCGCATCCAGCGGGACTGGCCGGCCACCGGCGTGGTGCTCTCCACGCACGACACCAAGCGCAGCGCCGACGTGCGGGCCGCACTGGCCGTGCTCAGCGAGTGCCCGCAGCGCTGGAGCGAGACCCTGTCCGCGGTGCGCGAGGAGACCGCGCGGATGCCGGACGACGGGCACCGGCCGCCCGAGCCACACGTGGAGTGGGTGGCCTGGCAGACCGCGTACGGGCTCGGCGAGCCCGACGCCGAGCGGCTGACCGGCGCGGTGCTCAAGGCGGTGCGAGAGGCCGGTGTGCACACCACCTGGACCGAGCCGGACCCCGACTACGAGGCGGCGCTGGGCCGGTTCGTGGCGGGCGCGGTGTGCGGGCCGCCGTGGGCGGCGATGGAGAAGCTGGTGGACGAGCTGCGGCCGCACGCGCGGGCGACGGCGCTGGGGGCGGTCCTCGTGCAGCTGACGATGCCGGGTGTGCCGGAGTTGTACTGGGGCACCGAGCGGCACCTGCCGTCCCTGGTGGACCCGGACAACCGGCGGGTGCCGGAGTTGATCGGTGCCGGCGAGGACGGCGACGGGGGCGGGGACGAGCCCGGCGGCACCAGACTGCGCCTGACACGGGCCGCGCTGCGGCTGCGCCGCGAACACCCCGAGTGGTTCGGGGCCGAGGCGTCCTATGCGCCGCTGCACGCGAGCGGCCCGGCCGCCGGGCACTGCCTGGCGTTCGTCCGCTCGGGCGCGGTGGCGAGCGTCGTGACGCGGTTGTCGCTGCGGCTCGCGGAGGCGGGCGGCTGGGCCGGCACGGAGCTGGAGCTGCCCGCCGGCCGCTGGCGGGAGGTGCTCTCCGGCCGCACGGTGACCGGCCGGTGCCCGGTCGAGGCGCTCCTGGCGGACGAGCCGGTCGCCCTGCTCGTCCGCCAGGAGGAATAGCCCCTGCGTCTGCCCGGCGCTACCTGGCCTGCCGCACGCGGCGGTGCACGCGGGCCTCCCAGGGCTGCAGCGTGAGCGTCGCGTCCTGCGGCACGGGACCCTGCCCGTCGCCGAGGTTGCCCAGCAGCAGTGCGGCGCCGGCCCAGTCCTGCGGGACGACGACGTCGGTCGCCTCGCCGGTGAAGTTACCGAGGACGAGCAGTTCGACGCCGTCGGGCTCGTGCCGCCGGGTGAAGGCGTAGATCCGCTCGTCGTCCGGCAGCAGCATGCGGAAGTCGCCGTGCACGACGGCCGGTTCGGTGTGCCGCAGGGCGATCAGCCGCCGGTAGTGGTGGTAGACCGAGGCGTCGTCGGCGAGCGCGGCTTCGGCGTTGACCTGTGTGTGGCCGGGGTGGACGGCGATCCAGGGCTCGCCGTCGGTGAATCCGGCGTTCGGCCCGGCCGTCCACTGCATGGGGGTGCGGGCGTGGTCGCGGCTCATCCTGCGCAGCCCGGCCAGCACCGCCCCGGGTTGTGCGCCGGCGGCGACGGCGTGCGCGTAGTGGTTGAGGGACTCCACGTCGCGGTAGTCGTCGATGCCGGTGAACGGGGCGTTGGTCATGCCCAGTTCCTCGCCCTGGTAGACGTAGGGCGTGCCGCGGTGCAGGTGCAGCACGGTGGCGAGCATCGTCGCGGACCGGATCCGGGAGGTCTCGTCGCTGTCGTCGCCGAAGCGGGAGACGATGCGCGGCTGGTCGTGGTTGCACCAGTACAGGCTGTTCCAGCCGACCTCCGCCAGCCCGGTCTGCCAGCGGCCCAGGGTGGTCTTCAGGTCGGTGAGCCGCAGCCGGGTGGGGGCGAACTTGTCGCCCTCGTGGTCGAGCCGCATGTGCTCGAACTGGAAGACCATGTCGAGCTGCCTGCCGCGGGCGTCCGTGTGGCGGCGGGCCTGGTCGACGGTGACGCCGGGCATCTCGCCAACGGTGAGGAAGCGCTCGGGGCGGTCGGCGAAGACCTCCTGGTACATCTCGCGGAGGAACTCGTCCAGCCGCGGCCCGTCGAAGCACTGCGGCATGCCGGGGGCGTAGGGGGCGCCGTCCTCGACGGGACCGTCGGGCAGCTTGGGGTTCTTGGAGATCAGGTTGATGACGTCCATGCGGAACCCGTCGACGCCGCGGTCCAGCCACCAGTTCATCATCGCGTACACGGCGTGCCGAACCCTGGGGTTCTCCCAGTTGAGGTCGGGCTGCTTGCGGGAGAACAGGTGCAGGTAGTACTCGCCGCTCTTCTCGTCGTACGTCCAGGCGGGCCCGGAGAACGCCGAGCCCCAGTTGGTGGGTTCGGCGCCCGGCTCGCCGGCCGTGCAGCCCTCGCGGGCGGGGCGCCACCAGTACCAGTCCCGCTTGGGCCCCTCGGGGCCGCCGTCGCGGGACTCCACGAACCAGGGGTGTTCGTCGGAGGTGTGGTTGACGACGAGGTCCATGACGAGCTTCATGCCGCGCTCGTGGACGGCGGCGAGCAACTCGTCGAAGTCGGCGAGGGTGCCGAAGGCGGGGTCGATGTCCTGGTAGTCGCTGACGTCGTAGCCGTTGTCGTCCTGTGGGGAGGGGTGGATCGGGGAGAGCCACAGCACGTCGACGCCCAGGTCGTGCAGGTAGTCGAGCCGCCCGAGGATGCCGCGCAGGTCACCGACGCCGTCGCCGTTGCTGTCGGCGAAGCTGCGCGGGTAGATCTGGTAGACGACGGCGGACTTCCACCAGGGCTGTGTCACGGGGTGGTCCCTTCTGCGGTGTGCACTCGGCGGGCCTCGATCAGGACGAGGTGTTCGGGGTAAAGGACGGGGGCCTGCACGCCGACGGCGGACAGCACGCGGCCGGGCAGCCGCACGCCGGTCTCCCACCACGGCGGCGGGCCGGAGACGGGACCGCGGGGGCGGTCGCCGGGGGCGAGCGGGGCGAGGTGGTAGACGGCGTCGTCGTCCAGGCCGGGCAGCAGGACCCGGCCGGGCGGCGACTGGACGCCGGTGGCGGTCTGGACGAGGGCGTAGACGGCGCGCGTGCGGTCGGGGGCGACGACGCCGTGCAGCCACAGCGCCGGATCGTGGTGATCGCCGTGGACGACGTCGCCGCTGTGCAGCAGCGGGCGCAGTTCCTTGTAGGCGGTGATCCAGGCGGCCAGTTGGGTGTGTTCGGCCTCGGTGGCCGCCGAGAGGTCCCATTCGATGCCGAAGTGGCCGAAGAGTGCGGTGCCGGCCCGGAAGGGCAGGGTGTGGGTGCGTCCGGTGGTGTGGGCGACGGGTGCGCCGACGTGGGCGCCGAGCAGTTCTGGCGGCAGCAGCAGGCCGGTCCAGCGCTGGATGCTCTGGCGTTCGAGGGCGTCGATGCAGTCGGAGGTCCACACCCGGTCGGTGCGCTCCAGGATGCCGAGGTCGACGCGGCCGCCGCCCGACGAGCACGACTCGATCTCCAGCCCGGGGTGGCGGGCGCGCAGTTCGTCCATGAGCCGGTAGACGGCGAGCGTCTGCGCGTGCACGCCGGCGCGGGCGTCGGGGCCCCTTCCGGCGTCGACGAGGTCGCGGTTGTGGTCCCACTTGAGGTAGCCGATGCGGTATTCGGTGACCAGGGTGTCCAGGCGTTCCAGCAGGTAGGCGTAGGCGCCGGGTTCGGCGACGTTCAGCACCTGCTGGTGGCGGGCCTCGGGCGGGGTGCGGGCGCCGGCGCCGAGGATCCAGTCGGGGTGGGCACGGGCCAGGTCGGAGTCGGCGTTGATCATCTCGGGTTCGACCCACAGGCCGAACTCCATGCCGCGGGCGCGTACGTGGTCGGCCAGCGGGTGCAGGCCGTCGGGCCACACGTCCTGGTCGACGTACCAGTCGCCCAGTCCGGCGCGGTCGTTGCGGCGGCCGCGGAACCAGCCGTCGTCGAGCACGAAGCGTTCGACGCCGACGTCGGCGGCCGCGTCGGCCAAAGCCCGCAGCCGGGCGAGGTCGTGGCGGAAGTAGACGGCCTCCCAGGTGTTGAGGGTGACCGGGCGCGGGCCGTGCGGGTGGTGGGGGCGGGCGCGCAGGTGGCCGTGGAAGCGGGCGGCCAGGGCGTCGAGGCCGCGGCCGTGTGCGGCGCAGAGCCAGGGGGTGGTGTAGGACTCGCCGGGGTGCAGCCGGACTTCGCCGGGCAGCAGCGTCTCGCCGCCGGCCAGCAGGCCGACGCCGGCCGGGGTGCGTTCGGCGAGGGTGCGGTGGTTGCCGCTGAAGGCGGTGTGCACGGCCCACACCTCGCCGTCGCGGAAGGCGAAGCCTGCTTCGCCCGCGGCGTGCAGCAGGGCGGCGTCGAGGCCGGTGCGGCCGCGGCGACCCTCGCGCAGGTGGGTGCCGAGGGTGAAATCGTGCCGCTGGGGGCTGCGTTCGCGCAGGTGGCGGCCGGTCAGGTCGAGCAGTTCGGTGGCGCGGGCGGGGACGGGCAGGGCGAGGAGGAGGCCGTCGACCGTGTAGGGCGGCAGGCTGCCGTCGTCGGTGTCGGTGAGTGTGGCGCGCTGGCGCAGCAGCCCGGAGCCGGACATCTCGACCTCGATGCGCAGGGCGAGCCGGGACTGCGGGTCGTCGGCCTCGACGGTCAGTCGTCCGGCGGTGTGCCGGATGCTGCGCACGGTGAAGGCGGTGGAGAAGTGGGTGCCGTCCCGGTGGCCGGTCAGTCCCGGCGTGCCGAGCCAGCCGGCGGACGCCTCCGGGAGCAGCGCGAGCGGCACCGGCGTGTCCGGTGTGCTGCCGGTGTGCTGCTGCCGGTCGGCGGCGGCGAGCGCGGCCAGGGTGTCGTCGGTCAGCGCGCCGAGGTCGGCGCCCCAGTGCACCACGCGCGGCAGCGCGGTTCCGGTGCAGTCCAGGAGGAGGCTCACGCCCGCCGCCCTCAGGTGGACGAAGGGTGTGGCCGTGGACGCGGTGTCGCGGGAGCGGATGTCGGGCATCGGCGTTCCTTGCTCGGAGACGGTGGTTAGTTTCGAGTCAGAACTTTGTGTGCGTCAATACCCCTTGGCGTGCCGATGCAGGCCGGCCTCTCCGAGCGAAAGCCTCTTGGATAGTTCCGCTGCGAAAGTAAGATGGTGTACGGAAGGAGCCGGCAGGATGCCGCCGAGACCGTGACGGACCGTGGAGGCAGCGCAGTTGACCGCATCGGCCCCGTGGGCGCCCCTGACGGGCGCGGCCCATGCCATCGCCCTCGAGGTGCTCCGGCGCGGGCCGCTGCCCCGCAGCGAGCTGGCCCGCAGGCTCGGCCTGTCGGCCGGCAGCCTCACCCGGCTCGCCGGACCCCTGATCGAGCAGGGGCTGCTTCTCGAGGCCGGCACCAGCCGCGAAGCGCGCACCGGGCGGCCGACCCGGCCGCTGGACGTGGCCGCCGACGCGCACCACTTTCTCGGTGCCAAGGTCACCGACGAGGACGTCCATCTCGTCCTGACCGACCTGCGCGCCGAGGTGCTCGGCAGCTCCCGCGCACCGCTGCCGGGCCACACCCCGCAGGAGGTGGTGCGCACCGTCGCCCGTGAGGCGCGCGGACTGACCGGTGGCGCCCCGCCGGTGACCGCGTTCGGCCTCAGCCTGGGCGGCTGTGTCGCCGATCATGAGACCGTCACCTCGGCCCCGTTCCTCGGCTGGACGGACGAGGTGCCGCTCGCCGCCCTGCTCGGCGCCGAACTCGGCCTGCCGGTCGTGCTCGACAACGACCTGCTGGCCCTGACGCGCGCGGAACACTGGTTCGGCGCCGGCCGCGGACACGACCGGTTCGCCGTCCTGACCACCGGCATCAGCATCGGCTACGGCCTGGTCATGCACGACCGCATCGTCGACAGCCCCGACGCCGGCCTCGGGCTGGCCTCCCACCTGCCGCTGGACCCGTACGGGCCGTACTGCCCGGCCGGGCACCGCGGCTGCGCCACGGCGATGCTGTCCGCGCCGAGCATCCGTGCCGCCGTCTCGACCGGGCTGCGGCGCCCGGTCGGCTACCAGGAGTGCCTGGACCTGGCCGCCGCCGGCGACCCGGTGGCCGCGGGCGTCGTGCAGGCCGCCGCCCGGGCGCTGGGCCGGCTCATGGCCGCGGTCGCCACACTGACCCTGACCCGGCGTCTGGTGCTCACGGGCGAGGGCATCGGCCTGGCCGGCGTGGCCCGTGAGGCGTTGGAGGCGGGCATACACGGCGACCGGCACCCGGCGGCGGACCCGCTCTCCTACGAGGTGCGGCCCATCGACTTCGCCGAGTGGGCCCGCGGTGCGGCGGTGACGGCCATCCAGACCTACGTCCTGGGCGCGGGCGGCAGGCCCTGAGCGTACGGAGCCGTCAGGCGGAAGGCACTCTGGCCGAAGCGCACCTGGTCGCCCGGGTGGACCGCGGTCTTGCCCGTCACACGGCGGCCGTTGACCCACGTGCCGTTGCTGGAGCCCAGATCGCGCAGGCTCCAGCCGTCGCCCGAGCTGCTCAACTGTGCGTGGAAACGGGAGACGGTCGCATCACTGAGGCGCAGCACCGAGCCGGGCACGCGTCCGATGGACAGCGGGTACGGCCCGGGCACCGGCAGCATCAGCTCCGGCAGCCGCTCGGTCTGCCAGGCCTGCCGCAGCTGCACCGGCAGCGCGGAGAGCCGCCCGACCGCCCGGTACAGCCAGGCGCCGCGGCGCTCCCGGCCTGGCAGGTCGTACAGCACGGCCTGCAGTTCCTCCGCGCGCTGCGCGTGCAGGACGGCCTCCATGCGGCGCAGGAAGGTGTCCTGGGAGACCCGCCCCGCCGCCACGCCCTCGCGCAGCACCTCGAGCGCGCGGTCGCGGTCCGCGTCGGAGACCCGCGGCGGCTGCGCCGCGAACTCGAGGGAGGTCATGCCGCACATTCTCCGGAACCGCCACCGGCCTGTCCAGGCCGGTCCCCGCGCAGCAGGGCGACGAACGCGGCTGCTGCGCCCGTGGGTTCGGCCCTGCTCAGTGCGACGACGGGGCGTCGCCAGACGGGGTCCATGCGCAGCACCTGCCGGGCCGGGGCGACGAGTTCCGCGATCGCGGCGGGCACCAGCCCGATGCCCGCGCCGGCGGCGGCGATCCGCGCGGACGTCGTCGTGTGCCCGGCACGCACGACCGTGCGCGGTACGAATCCCGCCCGCCCGCACACCAGGTCCAGGAACGGCACGCCGTCGACGACGGGCTCCATGGCGCAGCGCACCCACGCCCGGTCGGCGAGCTGTTCCAGCCGCACCTGCTCCTGCCCGCACAGCGGGTCGTCCCGCGGCACGACGAGGCGCACCTCCTCCTCCGCCACCTCGTGCACCACGCCGTCCCAGGCCTGGCCGAGCGGCGGGTAGCTGACGGCGAGGTCGGCGACGCCGCGCGCCACCCGCTCGC